>CAZADC010000026.1:0-17431 GCA_964483755.1 uncultured Planctomycetaceae bacterium
GAAACGAGGGAGCGCACAGACAACAGACGCATGACGTGGATCTGGTTGTTCCACAGACTGTCTCGGGACGTCGAGGCCGTGAAGGCTGCGGTCGAGCGCGGAACGTTGACCGCAGACATGTCGGCGCAGCAACTCGCGAAGCTCCCGGAGTTGCTGGACGACGGAAGCCCCGACCCGCCCCTCGGCTGGAACCACTTCACGGGGCAGCCCGCCCGGATGCGACGCAGTCCGGGCGACTACTCCATCCGAACGGTTGACGGCGTTCGCTACATCTGCCTGTATGACAACAACGGCAGTGAGATCCGGATCCCGCTGGGACCCGTGCCGGAGGTGGACGGCAGCCCGCGCTGAACTGCTCTCCGCCCGCGGCTACTTCGCTGCCGCCTGGGCAGCGTTGGCGGCCTGGATGCCGGCTTCGTCGAAGATCGCTTCCTTGGCTCGCAGGTGGTCCTGCAGCTTCGAGGCGTCCAGTTCGCGCGGTGTCTGGTCGGCCTCGATGCTCAGCGCGGCCGCGGCGCCGGCGGCTTCGCCCAGCGCGGCGCACTGCGGCATGACGCGGGTCGAGCCCAGCGCCCGGTGCGTCACGCTGATGCATCGACCGGCCACCAGCAGGTTCTCGCGCTCCTTCGGCAGCAGGCAGCGGTAGGGGATCTGGTACTTGAAGCCCTCGGCCGGCCGCCAGGTCTCCTCGTCCATGCCGGGCCCGGTGCAGTTGTGCACGTCGATGAAGAACGACCCGTAGCACACCGAGTCGTCGAACTCCCGCATCGCCACCACGTCCTCGTCGGTCAGCACGTACTCGCCCTGTATCCGCCGGCTCTCGCGGGTGCCCAGCAGGGCCGCGGTGGAAATCAGGTAGCACTCGGCCATGCCCGGAACGTACTTGCGGAAGACGGGGATCATGTGGAATGCCTGACGTCGGCCTTCGATAGTCGCGTCGGTGATGCTGGCGGCGTCGGTCGGATCGACCCCGACGATGTGCGTGAAGTTCACCCCGAGCTGGTCCGGGCGGGTGGGCGTCCACCAGAGGCCCATGATCTGCGTCTGGAACGGTTCCATGTCGCCGGCCTGCTGGGCCTGCCGCCAGACGTGCTCCATCTGGTAATCCGTCCGCCAGGCGCGGACCTTGTCGTACTCCACGCCGCCGACGGTGAACATCAGGGTGCACGGCTGGACGGCGCCGTCGGTCGGGCGCCCCATCTCCCACGGCGCGCCGGCGGAGGCGGCGACGTCGGCGTCGCCCGTGGCGTCCACCACGCGCCTGGCGAGCACTGCCTGGCGACCGGACTTGTTCTGGATCGCGGCCCCGACGACCCGCCCGTCGCGGACGATCGCGTCGGCGAACAGCGTGTGGTACAGCAGGCGCACGCCCGCCTCGGCGGCGATCTGCTCGCAGGCGAGCTTCATGCCGTCGAGCTCGAAGTCGGCCGATCCGCCGTCGAACACGCCGTAGCCCAGGTCAACGCAGCGGCGGACCATCTCCAGCGGCACGCCGCCGACGACCAGGTTCTTCCCGCCCCAGTCGCTGTAGAGGCACAGGTGGTTGTGCCCGCCCGCCGTGGCGATGCCGCCGCAGCAGTTGGTCTGCTCGATCAGCAGCGTCTTCGCGCCCGCCCGGGCGGCCGCGACGGCGGCGCTGAACCCCGCCGGCCCGCCGCCGCAGACCAGCACGTCGACCTCATCAAATACCGGCAGCTCTCTCGCCGGCTCGCGGTGTGTCTTCGGCATGCTCCGCTCCTTCCGGAATCCGGCGGACCGTACCACGGGGGCAACGCCCAGTAAAGCCGCCCCATCGGCACGACGTTGCCCGTCCGGCGTCCGGTGCGTACACTGGCGGACGACCCTCGAACAGGAGACGCCCATGGACGCTGAGCAATACGTGCGGGAGATCGCCACGGCCGCCCGGTCGGCCGCCGCCCGGCTCGCGGTGATGCGGGGCGAGCAACGCGACGAAGCCCTGCTCGCCTGCGCCGCGGCCATCCGCGAGGCGCGAACGGACCTCCAGGCCGCCAACGAGAAGGACCTCGCCCGCAGCGACGAGTTCGGACTCACCGAGGCGATGGTCGACCGCCTCCGCCTGACCGACAAGCGGGTGGACGGCATGGCCGACGCGCTCGAGCAGATCGCCGCGCAGACCGACCCCGTGGGGCGGACCATCGCGGCGTACAACCGTCCCAACGGGCTGCGGATCGAGAAACGCCGTGTGCCGATCGGCGTGATCGGGATCATCTACGAGTCCCGTCCGAATGTAACGGCCGACGCGGCCGGGCTGTGCCTCAAGAGCGGCAACGCGTGCATCCTTCGCGGCGGCAAGGAGGCGATGCACTCGAACGGCGCGATCGCCGCGACCATCCGCGACGCCCTGTCCTCTGCGGGCCTGCCCCCCGAGAGCGTCACGATGATCGACAGTCCCGACCGCGCGATCGTTCCCGCCATGGCGACGGCCGAGGGCCTGATCGACCTGATCATCCCCCGCGGCGGCGAGGGGCTCATCCGCGCCGTGGCCGAGGCGGCGACGATCCCTGTCATCAAGCACTACGCCGGCAACTGTCACGTCTACGTCCACGCCGACGCCGACGCCAAACTCGCCGAGCGGATCGTCCTCAACGCCAAGTGCCAGCGTCCCGGCGTGTGCAACGCGATGGAGACGCTCCTGGTCGACGCCGCCGTGGCGCACGAGCTGCTGCCGCGATTCGCACGGAAGCTGACGGCCGCCGGGGTCGAGCTTCGCGGCTGCGAGAAGACGCGCACGCTCGTGCCGGACGCGAAGGCGGCCTCCGAAGACGACTGGCGGACGGAGTTCCTGGAGCTGGTGCTCGCCGTGCGGGTCGTGGACGATCTCGCCGCCGCCGTTGAGCACGTGAACTGTTACGGCAGCGGGCACACCGACGCGATCGTCACGCGCTCCATCGCGGCGGCGGAGCAGTTCGTCGCGGCCGTCGATTCGTCCAGCGTGATGGTCAACGCCTCGACGCGGTTCAGCGACGGCGGCGAGTACGGGCTCGGCGCCGAGGTGGGGATTTCCACGGACAAGCTGCACGCCCGCGGACCGATGGGGGCCGAGGACCTGACCACCTACAAGTGGATTGTCATCGGGCAGGGGCACGTCCGGGAGTGACCGCGTTCGGCGGCGCGCAAAAACGCGGCGGGAAGCGTCTCCCGCCGCGTCGGATGAGCTCACTTTCGGCGCCGGTGAAGCAATCGGGCGCCAGGCCGGACTGTGCGTCTACGGCGCCTCCGCGCCTTCGCCCTTGACCTGGTAGTCGCCCTTGCCCTCGCCGTACTCGCCGTCCAGCACGGCCGAGCCTTCCCACTTGACCTTCATGTCGAACGTCAGCTCGCCGTTCTTGACCTTCCCCTTGGCCTTGACGGAATCGACGTCCAGGTCCACGGCATCGACGGTCCAGAAACTGTCTTCGAGCACGTCCTCGACAAAGGCCTGGAGCATGCCCTGCAGGACCCCGACGTCGAAGTTGAACTCGACCTTGCCCTTGTCGTCGGCCGTGTAGGTGCCGACCAGATCGCCGTCGGGGGTCTCGACCTTGAACTCCGTGTCGCCCAACCCCTCGGCCGGGTTCGGGCCGAAGAACACGGTGCAGGCGCCGCTGGCGTCTTCCTTGCCGAGGCCCTTGATCTTCATCGAGCGGTCGGCGAAGCAGTTCCACTGGGTCCCCGCCACCGCGGCGCCGTCATCGCCGCCGCCCCCGCCGCCCTGGGCGGCGCGTTCGGCCTTGCCCTTGATGTCGAACTGGACGTCGGCGACGACATTCTCCGGCTGTCCGCCGTCGTCCACGGTCAGGTCCACCGTCGCCTCGAACTGGACCTTCAGGTCGAGCTTGTCGGCCTTCTTGCTCGCCTTGCTCTTGACCTCGGATTTCTTGATCTGTCCGACCGTCACGTCATTGACGGTGACGCCGGGGATGAACTGGACGGCCTGGTTCATCTTCGTTTCCAGCCACGCCGCCAGCGAGCCGGCTGCGGGGGTGAGCTGTGCGCGCCCCTTGGCGTCAACGTCGTAGGTGCCGGTGAAGGAGTCGCCGTCCTCGTCGGTGAACGTGAAGTCGGTGTCGGTGAATTCGATGGCGCCCTGCCCGCCGCCCTTCTCGTTGCCGACGCCCTTGACCTTCGCCTTGAGTTTCAGGTCGAGGTCCCACTGCGTGCCGGGCAGCGCGACGGGATCGCCCGCCTGCACCACGCCCGCCACCAGCCCCACGCACAGCGCTGCGAGTACGATTGTTCTCCTTGTCCTCATCTTCCATCTCCTGTTTCTTGTTCCCTGAGCAAACGCCCCTGCGGCGCAGCCACAGATAAGATTCCCAACAACCGGCATGCCGAGGATACCCCCGATCGGCCGTCCTGCCTACCTGCATTTCCCTTGAGTTGAAAGATTTATCGAAGCATAGCGCAGGAATGCCGGGCAGGACCCTCTCAATCGTGATCGGCTGGATTGCGGTCTGCCCGCCGGCGGGACGAGTGCCGCGTGTTCGTGATCGGCCGGCACATGCTTGAGCGAATCGCCGTCTCCGCGGACCAGGCGTGCCGGGCACTGGTCGCAGCTACCGAAGACGCGGCGAGAAAACGGGGATGTCAGAGCGTAACCTCCTTGACGGGCCGGAAATGCGCGGTATCGTCTTCGTAGCGAGCACCAACCGATCGCAACGCTCCCGCACTCCGGCCTGCCGCGGCCGTATGCCGCCGGTGCGCGGCGCATTGCGCTTCACACAAATGCAGGCGGGCAAACAGGGCAAGGCGCCAAGCGGCGCCCTCTTGTGTTACATCCCCGGCGAGAGGCGCCGCGGGACAGCGGGAGACAGATCATGTCGCCAGGGAGCAGGGCCTATCGTCTGCTTTGCAAGCTCTACGGGTTTGTCCTTCGAGAGATGCGGCGGCGTAACTTCCTCATGGAGCACGGGATCGATCCGCGCGCCCACTCGCGCCCCCGCCGCGCCCGCGGGCTGGCGGCGCCGCCCGTGGTCGAGGGCCTCGAAGCGAGGCTCCTGCTCGACGCCAGCCCCTCCGGGCTCCTGACCGACGACCTCTCGGACGACGGCGATGTTACCATCAACAGCGCCGTGACGATCGACAGCTCGTCCGAGGGCGACGGCGTCATCGAGATCCACGGACGCACCGTCAGCCTCCTCGACGCAGGCTCCCTCGCGGGCGACGGCAGCGGCGGGCGCGACAATCTGGCGATCACGGCCGACGAGCGGGTGACGATCGAGGGGGATATCTCCGGCGGGGGCATCGGCAACGTGACGATCGTCGCCCCGGAGATCGTCATCGACGGCGCGACGATCGAGACGAGCGACAACGTGGCGATCCTCGCCTACGCCGCCGACGAGGTGAGCTGGAGCGATCTGGCGCCCTTCTACGAGGACGTCACGACCGAGACGAGCATCGAGATCGTCTCGTCAACCGTCGTCGGCAACGACATCCTCATCGAGGCCGACGCGAGCACCGTCCGCGACAGCAACCTGGAGGTGGACATCGCGGCGATGTCGTCGCTGGTGTCCATGACCGGTCTCCACCAGCCGAGGGTGACCTTCGCCGACAACGGCGCCGCGGCTGACACGATCACGCGGGACGTCGGGAGCTGGGCCGACGACGGGTTCGAGGCCGGACAGCAGATCGAGGTGTCCGGCGCGACGGTCAACCGGGGCGTCTACACCGTCGAGGGCGTGACGGATGCCGCGCTGACGCTCGCCGTCGGCGACGAGCTGGTCAACGAGGCGAACCTGCAGGGGCTGAGCATCGCCGAGCGCAGGGCGCGCCTGACCGAGCCGGCGACGACGAACCTGACCTTCGCCGCGGCCGACGATTCGATCACCCGCGACGTGGGAAGCTGGCTGGACGACGGCTTCGTGGCCGGGCAGCGGATTACGATCAGCGGCACGTCGGGCAACGACGGGACCTATACGGTCGCGTCCGTTACGGCGGCGACGCTGTCGCTGGACGAGGCGCTCGCGGACGAGGCGAACGTTCAGGGCGCCGTGCTGGAGGGCGATCGCGTCGCGATGGCCGAGAGCGACGACACCGTCGTGACGCTGACGTTCGCGCACGACGCGTCAATCCCGACACCATCACGCGCAGCGCGGGCAGCTGGACGCGGGACGGGTTCGAGGTGGGACAGACCATCACGGTTACGGGCGCCGCGGGCAACAACGGGCAATACGAGGTGGCTGGCGTGTCGGACCTGGTGCTGACGCTGGCCGCCGGCGACGCGGTGACCGACGCCGCAGACGGCGACGGCGCGATCGTTCGCAGCGGGCCGGGGCTTCTGGACACGGCCGCCGGGGCGGTGTCACTGACGTTCGTTCACGACGACGTCGCGCCGGACACGATCACCCGCTCGCGAGGCAACTGGTTCGCCGACGGGTTCCTGCCCGGCCAGCGGATCGTCATCTACGGGCTGGACGCTGACGGCGACATCGATCAGACGGCCAGCACCGCGCGGGTCTACGGCGATCCGCACTTCAGCGCGGGCGGGTCAATCCACGGGAGCTTCGTGACGATCGACTCCTCGCTCGATTCGCCGCTCGTGCTCGAAGCCGGCGGGGAGATCGAGCTCCAGGAGCTGACCGGCGACATGATCATCGGCCGGATCATTTCCGAGACCGGGAACATCCACCTGAGGACCGACGGCAGCTTCGTCATGTCCGATCCGGGCGACGGCGGCGAGTCCGTCATCCGTGGGCGTCGCGTCACCCTCGAAGCCCTGAACGGCGGCGTGGGAACGGCGGCCGAGCCGCTCCTGCTGGACACCTCGCACGGGCTCACGTCCGTGGACGAGGACCGCGGCGGGCTGATCGCCGAGGCGCTGGCGCGACACCGACGCCGCGGGCGACGTGCTGGAGGCGCCGGCGCTGGGGAAGGTGAAGGTCAACGGCGATTTCGAACCGGACGTCACGATCGTCGGCAACGACGCCGACGTCGAGGGCATCGGCAAGATGAAGGCGGGTGGGCGCGTGTCCGGCGAGTGGGACGTCGCCGGCGGCGCCGGCAAGCTGCAGGTGGGCACGGCGGGCGGGTGGACCGCACGCTTCACTGGAGACGTGGGCGGACTGAAAGTCGACGGAGACCTGACGGTTGACTGGCAGTCCCGCACGCTGGGGAAGGTGAAGATCGGCGGCGACCTGACCGACAGCGTGTTCGACCTGACCGGCGAACCGGCGCCGGGCGACGAGACGCTGGCGAAGATGAAGGTCGACGGCGTCGTCCGCGACACGGTCGTCCTGACGGCCGGGGACGTCGGAAAACTGCAGGTCGGCGCGGCGATCGGGCTCGACGTGCTGGCCGGCGCAGCCACCGACCGCTCCGGCGGCGACCTGAGCGTCGAGGGCTTCGACACGCGTGCAAGCCTGGACGGGCTGAAGATCAAGGGCACGGACACGGTCGAGTACGGCCTGCGCGACAGCAACCTCGCCGCGTGGGAGATCGGCAAGCTGGATATCTGCGACGCCCTGGAGACGGCCGATTCGCTGGGCATCGAGGCCGACACCATCGAGAAGTTTACGTATTCCGGCGAGGACGAGAAGGTGAGCTTCAAGGACGTCAACGCCCAGACGCTGGCCGACGAACTGGACTGGGCGCGACGGCTGTGAGGCTGCAGACCACCTGTGCCGGCGTCGCGTCCGGCAGCCCGTGACCCCGCGGCGACAGGCAATGCGCGGCACCCCGTTGTTTCCTTGCAGGTCGGCGGGCGGCCTGCGTTGAACTGGTCACGTTCCGTTGGCGTGATCCGCGGGGCGCAACCTGTCCTGTATCTTCATGGTGTCCCAGAGCGTCAGCGCCGCCATGGCCTCGACAACCGGAACTGCGCGGGGCACGATGCAGGGATCGTGTCGGCCGGCGATCGAAATGGTGCGGTTGTTGCCGTGGCGGTCCATGGTCCTCTGCGATGCGGCAATGGATGACGTGGGCTTGATCGCAACCCTCGCGATCAACGGCTGTCCCGTGGAGATTCCGCCCAGGATGCCGCCGGCATGATTGGAGCAGAAGGCTCCATCCTTCATCTCATCGTTGTGCTCGCTTCCGGTCATCTCCGCGCAGGCGAACCCGCTGCCGATCTCGACGCCCTTGACCGCTCCGATCGAGAACAGTGCCGCCGCCAGCCGGGCGTCAAGCTTCGCGAAAACGGGGTCTCCGAGCCCGGCGGGCAGATGATGCACTTCCAGCCGGACCACGCCGCCTACCGAATCCCCCCTCTCCCTGGCGTCCAGGATGAGCTGTTCCATCTTCTTTGCGGCTGCGGCATCGGGGCATCGGACCGGATTCCGGTCGATCTCGTCGTATTCGACCCGCTCGGCACGGACGGTTCCGATCTGCGTCGTGAAGGCGCGGATCGAAACGCCCCGTTCCCCCAGAGCCTTCCGGGCGATCGCTCCGCCAGCGACTCTCGCCGCCGTCTCCCGCCCGGACGCCCTGCCGCCGCCCCGGTAGTCCCGGATGCCGTACTTCTGCCAGAAGGTATAGTCCGCGTGCCCGGGGCGGAACACGTCCTTGATCGCCTCGTAATGGGACGAACGACTGTCGCGGTTGCGGATCAGCATGGCCACGGGCGTTCCGGTGGTCTTGCCCTCGAACACGCCGGAGACGATCTCGACGGCGTCCGCCTCCTTGCGCTTGGTCGATACGGTGCTCTGGCCGGGTTTTCGACGGTCCATATCCTTCTGGATGTCGGACGTTGACAGATCGAGTCCCGGGTACACTCCGTCGAGTACGGCCCCGATCATCGGGCCGTGGCTCTCGCCGAACGTGGTCAGGCGGATCACCTCGCCCACGGTGTTGGGAGACCGGCTTCTCACCGCCATGTCGGCGCGCAGGGCGTCGATGAGGTCGCTGACGATGTCCGAGACGGTTCGTCCGTCGACGTCGATCTGGAGATCGCAGTGGTACGAGAGGATTTCGTCAATGTGCGCCAACCGCTCCTCGAAACACTCCCGCGGATCGCGAGCACCCGCCAGATAGGCGGGCAGCCGCCCACTGGAGATGCGGCCCCACAAGCAATTGCCCGAAGCGTGCAGGTAGACCCAGTACGAAGAGGGCCTGAGCATCCGCCGGCACTGCGGCTGGAGCAGTGTCGATCCTCCTGTGGCGAGGACCGAGTAGCCACCGAGGTCGAGGCTCTTCACCGCCTCACATTCCAGTGCCCTGAAGGCGTCCTCGCCCACCGCCTGGTAAAGGTCAGCGCACGTCGGGTGCTGCGGGCCGTCCGCGGCGGCCACCTTCAGGACAACGTCGTCCAGGTCAACGCAGGCGATGCCCAACGCCTCGGCAAGGGCATTCGCCGTGGTTGTCTTGCCGGAGCCTTTTGCTCCCGCGATGATAATCCTCATGCCGTACGCCCTCGTGGCCGATGGGTTCCGGATTGGTGGTTACGTCCGCAGGAGATACGGTCCGTACTAGTGCCCGTGTTCTCTCTGCCTTCCAAAGCCATGGTTGCCCACGCTTCGGCCCGGCGGCGACAAGACAGAGAAAGCCGGAAGCGATTTCTCGTGAACCAGCATCCGGCCACCTCGAAGCAAACGCCTCCGGCGCTTCACATCCTGCCTGGCGAGCGCCCGAGCATCCGCGCCCTTATATCCTGCCGTCGTTGTTCGGGTCAAGCCTCTTCCTGTACGTGCAGCGGACGCGCGGGCGCGTGCAGGAGTTGACGGCACGGTCTGCGGGCTGTCGGGAGGCCCGGTGGCCTCAACCGTTCTGGACGCGATGCACCGCAGCAGTTTGACCGACAGCATTCGCCGGCGATGCCGTGCCTCCGCTCATAGTAGTCCGTAGAGCGCCTTCGGCCTGGAACGCCGGAGGGCCGCTCCCCATGGGCTTCGGTGAGCGGCGATTGGGCAACCGGCTTGAGAGCGGCATCAGTCAGCACTCCTGGGCACGTACCACAACGATTGCGCACCGCGTCAGGACATGGTCAACGTGCCCGGCACAGGGGGCGCCCCGCGGAGGACAGACAGCGGCACCTCACCACGACCCGTCTTCGGCATGACCAGCAGCATTGCCAGGAGGCCGCGATCAGCATGCAGGCCGATCGCGACCTCTTTGTGGTTTCGGTCAAGGCGGACTGGATGCCGCCCCCTCCGCTGCCTCCTCTGCGTCACAGGCGTCTTCCGAGGCCTCGATGGTCCGGGCTGCCGGAGACGGCTCGCCAGCTCCGCATCCACGAGCTCCCAGAACCAGCGTCTGCGGGCTGCTCCGTGAGGATCACTCAACGGCCGATGGGGTGAAGGACCACAACTGTCCGTGCAGTATGCCATTGTAGAGGCTGCAGTGTCGCGCGTTTTGCATGGCAGCGACCGAAGGTCAGCGGAGACTTCTCTCCCAAACAGCTGATAGAAAACGAGATGCGCCATCGTCATGCCGTGGCATGAGATTTGATGTAGGTTCTGTTGAGATAGAGATATTGCATTGGCGCCGCCGGGTCAGCCCGGCCTTTGACGTCGTCGGCAAGATGTTGGTCACCGAGATCCGCGATGGCGTCGCAAAGGCGCGCCGGGAGGTCATTTTGGACTGCGAGGTCCCGCAGGATCGAGCGGCCCGCCTCGCCGAGACCGGGGCGGAGACGCTGACTGCGGCGTAATCTCGCGGCCTCTGGAGATGGCGATTTCGGCGGCCGGTATGGACGGAATTCCGCAGACCTGAGACGACGTGGAGCAGGTTTTCGCGGCTTTCGCACGTGGCGGACTGAGACAGGACGGGTTCCTGATGCCCGGCTGTTGCGGTCGGCGTCGGCGATTCGGCGCGAGACGGCGGCGCGGGTGACATTGATCCCCGGCGGGAAGCGAACCGGCCGGTAATGAACATGAAGGAAAAGAGTCTTCAGCCAAGGGATGGAGGTGATGGCGATGCCGGCAGGTGATCGGACAGGTCCCATGGGGCAAGGGCCGATGACGGGACGAGGTGCAGGATTCTGCGCCGGCTTCGGACTGCCCGGGTATGCCAGTCGGCCGGGGAGCGGCGGATTCCTGTCGAGATTCCGCCGCTTCGGTCGACCGGCGGCGCCCGCGGCGGGCTTCGGTCGCGGTCGAGGTCGGGGACGAGGCTTCGGGCGCGGCGGTGGTCGCGGGCGGCGATGGTTCGGCTGGCAGGCCGAGACAGGCAGTTCATGCTGGAGGATTGGCGGATGAGAGTTGCCGTCTCAAGTGGAAAAGGCGGAACGGGCAAGACGACCGTCGCCACGAACCTGGCCGTTACGGCGTCGCGCGCCGGGCGGAGCGTCGGCTACCTGGACTGCGACGTTGAGGAGCCGAACGGATTCCTGTTCCTCAAGCCGCAGATCGTCGAGACGCGGCCGGTGAACGTGAGCGTGCCGAGCGTCGACCTCGACAAGTGCAACGGGTGCGGCAAATGCGGCGAGATCTGCCAGTACAGCGCCATCGTGTCCATGGACCGGCAAGTGCTCGTATTCCAGGAGCTCTGTCACGGCTGCGCGGGCTGCTGGCTGGTCTGTCCGACCGGAGCGATCACCGAATCGCATCGCCGCACGGGTGAGCTCGAGATCGGCCGGGCGGGCGACGTGCAGTGCGTTCAGGGGCTGCTTGACATCGGTGAGGCGATGAGCCCGCCGGTCATCTCGGCCGTCAAGGATGCCGCGCCGGATACGGATCTCCTGGTGATCGACTCCCCGCCGGGCACGTCGTGTCCGGTGATCGAGAGCGTCCGCGACAGCGACTTCGTGCTGCTGGTGACCGAGCCGACGCCGTTCGGTCTGAACGACCTGAAGCTGGCCGTCGACATGGTGCGGGCGCTGGCCCTGCCGTTTGCGGTGGTCGTCAACCGCGCGGACGTCGGCGACGGCGAAACCCGCGCCTACTGCGAGCGGGAGAGAATCGACGTGCTGGCCGAGATTCCCGACGACCGCCGCGTCGCCGAGGCGTACTCGCGTGGCGAGATGGCCTGCGACGCGATCGCCGAGTACCGCGACCTATACGGCGACCTGCTGGAGCGGGTTGTCGCGAGGAGGCGGGCGCATGCCGGATAAGGACTGGCAGGCCGAGATCGCCCGGCTGCAGGCGCTCGATCGCAAGGCGCGGGCGCTTCTGGGCGTTTCGGAGGCGGCCGATCGGGCGGCGATCCGCAAGGCCTTCCGGCGCGCCAGCCTGGCTCATCACCCGGACGTGAATAACGACGGCGACGCCGCGCGACGGTTCAACCGGATCCGCTGTGCCTACCGCTTTCTGACGACCGGCGAGACCTGCCCCGCCCTCGACGAGGTTCCCGAAGCGCCGAGCGCGGCGGGCGACGGGACGTACCGCCGGGACAGCCCCTGGGGCTACTGGTGCTGGTGGCGAGACAAGTACTTCGGCGCGTAGACGCAGGAGAAACGACATGCCGATCTTCGAATATCGATGCAAGGAATGCGGGCACGTGACGGCGTTCCTCGAGAAGGCGAACGCCCGTCGCCCGCACACGTGCGAGGAGTGCGGATCGCGGAGGACCGAGAAGGTCTTCTCGACCTTCGCCGCCCGCTCGGAGGGGACGGGCTCGGGCGACTCGAGCTGCCCGACGGGAACCTGCCCGCTTTCGTGACATGACGACATTGCCCGACGACTTCTACGATCGCATCAAGCCGCGCCTTCACCGGCGCATCGGACGGGAGGTCCGCCTGGCCCGGCGGGTGCTGGACCTCGGCTGCGGGTCGTGCGATCTCGTTCGGTATCTTGCCGAGGCGTACCGGCAGGAGGTCACGGGCGTCGACGTTGTCGATGGCGGCTTCCCCTCGCACCGCCGCACGCACAAGGGCGGGCGCTACCGCTGCCTGAAGCGCGACGCGGCGCGTCTGAGCTTCGCCGAAGATGCATCGGCGGATGCGGTCGTCAGCATGTGGGCCCTGCACGAGATGTCCCGGCCGGGCGCGATTCTACGGGAAGCGCGGCGGGTGCTGCGTCCGGGCGGGGAAGTCTTCATCGTCGACTTCCCGCGGGATTCACTGGCTCAGCGGCTCTGGAATGAGGACTACTTCCATCCGGAAGACGTCGCCGCCCTGCTTGACGGGGCCGGGCTGGAACGCGTGCGGGTCCGCCCGATAGAGCAGGGACAGGTGATGTGGGGACGGGGGTTCCGCCCCGCGATCGCGGAACGAAGGCAACGGAAAGGACCGCAGACATGCCGTGGGTAAACGAAGACATGTGCACCGGGTGCGGCCTGTGCGTCGCGCAATGCCCGGTCGACGCCATCCATCAGAGGGATGACGGAATCGCCTCCATCGCCGAGGCGGAATGCATCCGTTGCGGGCGCTGCCACGACGTTTGCCCGCAGGAGGCGGTGCGGCACGACGGCGAGCGGATCCCGCAGGAGGTGGCCGACAACCTCCGGTGGGTGCGCAAGCTGCTGGTGCACTTCCCGACACCGCAGGAACGGTCCGCCTTCATGGGCCGCATGGTCCGCTACTTCAACAAGCAGGTGAAGGTCAGCGAACAGACTCGGGCCGCCGTGGCCGCGGCACAGGATGGGCCGGCCGAAGCGATCGACCTGGCGATTGAGTCGCTGTCGGACGCCGAGGCCGGACAGACGGGAAGGCGGCGACTGTCATGAAGGACACGCCCGCGGAACTGGTGGTCATCAGCGGCAAGGGCGGGACGGGCAAGACGTCCATCGTCGCCTCGTTCGCAGCGCTCGCGGACGGGCTCGTGCTGGCCGACTGCGACGTGGACGCCGCCGACCTGCACCTCGTCCTCGAGCCCGAAGTCCGGCGCCGCGAGGACTTCTCCGGCGGCAGCCGGGCGACGGTGCGCGACGAGCGGTGCGTCGCCTGCGGCAAATGCGCCGAGCTCTGTCGTTTCGACGCCGTCCGCTTCGACGGGCCCGGAAACGACGGCGTCGCCAAAACGTACCGCATCGATCCGATCGCCTGCGAGGGCTGCGGCGTGTGCGCGTGGTTCTGCCCGGCCGACGCGATCGAGTTCGCCCCGGCCGTCAACGGCGAGTGGTACGTCTCCGATACCCGCTGCGGGCCGATGGTGCACGCCCGACTGGGCGTCGCCGAGGAGAACTCGGGCAAGCTCGTGAGCACGGTCCGCGGCGCCGCCCGGGACATCGCGGCCGCACGCGGGCTGAAGCTCGTGCTGATCGACGGCTCGCCGGGCATCGGCTGTCCGGTCATCGCGTCCATCACCGGCGCGGACATGGTGCTCATCGTCACCGAGCCCACGCTGAGCGGCCTGCACGACCTGGAGCGCGTCGCCGACGTGACGGGGCACTTCGGCATTCCCGCACAGGTGTGCATCAACAAGTGGGACCTGAATCCGGAGGTCGCCGCGGAGATCGAACGCCGCGCGGCGGAAAGAGGGCTCGGCGTTGCCGGGCGGGTCCGATACGACCGCGCCGTCACGGACGCGCAGATCCGCAGGCAGTCGGTGGTCGAATATCAGCAGGACGGCTGCGCGGCCGACGTGCGGGAAGTGTGGCGCGCGATTGCCGGCGAACTGGGCCGGGCGGACGGATCGGCGTCGCTGCGAGACGGCGGCGGAACATGACGCATCGCACGACACATCCCGCCGGCAGCGTGTTTGACTTCGGGCCGCTGGCCGATCGGTACGACCGCTGGTACGCCACGGGCGCCGGCCGGGCGCACGATCGCGTGCAGAAGGCCGACGTGCGGCGCCTGCTGCCGCGGGCGTCGTCGGGCGAGCGGCTGCTCGACGTCGGGTGCGGCACGGGTCACTGGAGCGCCTTCTTCGCGGAGATGGGCTACCGGGTCACCGGGGTGGACGTTGCCCCCGAGATGGTCGAAGCGGCCCGCACGGCCGCGCCCGAGTGCTCATTCCGAGAGGCTGACGCGCACGACCTGCCCTTCGACGAGGCCTCCTTCGACGTCGTCGCCAGCATGGCGACGGTCGAGTTCCTGACGGACCCCGCAGCCGCCCTGCGTGAGATGGCCCGCTGCACCGGCCCGGGCGGGAAACTGCTGATCGGCACGCTGAACCGGCTCGCGGGGTTGAATCGTCGCCGGCTGGCGGAGGGCAGGGAGCCGTATTCGTCCGCGCGCCTTTTCGCGCCGTCGGAGCTTCGCGACCTGCTCGACCCCCTGGGGCGAGTGCGGATGCTCGCGTCGTCGCCGCGGCGCCCAAAGCGCCGGCCGTCGCTGAGGTGGCGCAGTACCGGGCGCACCGGTATCGGATCGAGGCCGCTGGCTGGTCCATTTGTCGTCGCGGAGGTGCGGCTGTGAATGTTCAGGCGGAGATCAGTCTCTACCCGCTGCGAACCACGACGCTGAGCCGTCCCATCGAGCGGTTCGTCGGCGCGCTGGAGTCGGCGGGCCTGGCGCCGCGCCGGGGAACGATGAGCAGCACGGTCGTCGGGGACGTGGACGGCGTCTTCCGGGGCGTCGGAGAGGCCTTCAAGCGAGCCGCCGAGGCCGCTGACGTCGTATTGGTCATGAAGATATCGAACGCCTGCCCTTCGGGCGGCGTGTCGGAAGGGCAGGACACAGATGTCGGATAATCAGTATCGGGTCACATTCCAGCCGCAGGGACGCGCCGCTTCCGTCCTGGAGGGCACGACGATTCTCGAGGCCGCCGCCGTCGCGGGGTTGGTGATCGACACCCCCTGCGGCGGGGCGGGAACGTGCGGGAAGTGTCGTGTTCAGGTGTCGCGGGGCGCCCCCGAGCCCGGCAAGGCGGACAGGCGTGTCTTCACGGCAGCCGAGCTGGCGGACGGTTGGCGGCTCGCCTGCCAGGACCGGGTGCACGGCGACCTGACGGTGCACGTTCCGACGGGGTCCCTGTTCGGCGGGGATCACCAGATCGCCCGTGATTCGTCCGTGAAGGGACCGGCGGAGGTTCGGCCGTCGATTCGCAAGGTTTACGTGGAGCTGACGCCTCCGACCCTCGAGGACGCCCGGCCGGACCTGCTGCGGCTTGAGGAGAAGACCGGCCCGTTCCGCGTCGACGCGGCGATGCTCCGCCAGGCGCCGACGAAGCTTCGCAGCAACGAGTACAAGGGCACGGCCGTTCTGTGCGACGAGCAGTTGATCGATTTCGAGGAGGGGGACACCGCGCGGCGGTGCTTCGGCATCGCGGTCGACATCGGCACCACGACGATGGTGGGCTCGCTGCTGGACCTGTGCACCGGCCGGGAGCTGGACGTGGTGTCGCGGATGAATCCGCAGGTGAGCTTCGGGGACGACGTCCTCTCGCGGATTCACCACTCGGCGTCCTGCCCGGGCTGTCTCGAGGAACTGCGTCAGGCGGCCGTCAGGGAGATCGGCGGGATGGTGCGCGCCCTGTGCGAGGAGGCGGGTGTGGACAGTCGATTCGTTTACGAGGCCGTCTTTTCCGGGAACACCACCATGCAGCACCTGCTGTGCGGCGTCGACCCTTCGCCGCTCGGCGAGGTGCCCTTCGCCCCAGCATACGGGCGGGGCACGCTTCTTCTGGCGAGGGACATGGACATCCCCATCAATCCCCGCGGGCTCTGCTACGTGTTCCCGGTCATCGGCGGGTTCGTCGGCGGCGACACGGTGGCCGGCATGCTGGCGACCCGGATCGACGCTCTGGACGGTCCGGTGCTCCTGGTCGACATCGGCACCAACGGGGAAATCGTGCTCGCCGCGGGCGGGGAACTGCTCGCCGCGTCCACGGCGGCCGGCCCGGCGTTCGAGGGCGCGAGAATCAGCTGCGGCATGCGCGGCGCCAAGGGCGCGATCGAGAAGGTGCTCCTGGACGGCGACGTGCACCTCGGCGTCATAGGCAACGCGGCTCCGATGGGCATCTGCGGCAGCGGGCTGATCGACCTGGCCGCGGAGCTGCTGCGGGTGGGGATGGTCTCGCCCGAAGGTCGCCTGCTGCCGGCCGACGAACTGCCCGCGGACCTCTCGGCGGCGCTGGCGGATCGCGTGCGTGTCGGCGAAGACGGAGGCACGGAGTTCGTCCTGACCGGGCCCGACGGCGGCTCGCCGCGCAAGGCCCTGTCGCTGACCCAGCGGGACATCCGCGAGCTTCAGCTCGGCTGCGGGGCGATTCGCGCCGGCGTCTCCATGCTGCTGCGGAAAGCGCGCCTGACCCCCACCGATCTGAAGACGGTGCTGATCGCCGGGGGGTTCGGCGGCTTCATCCGCCGCGACAAGGCGCAGCGGCTCGGGCTGCTCCCGCCGGAGGTGGACCACGAGCGGATCCATTACGTGGGAAACGTCGCGCTGGCCGGGGCGCGATGGGCGCTGGTCTCGTCGGACGCACGGCGGCACGCCGAGCAGCTCGCCCGCCGCGCGCGGCACGTGGAGCTGTCGGTGGACGGCGATTTCCAGATGGAATTCGCCGAGGCGATGATCTTCCCCGGCGGATGATCCCGCCCACCGGGCGACTCACGACAAAGAAGGTGAAGACGAATGGCGGGCGGCACGATCACGGTTCTTGTCGAGAACACCGCGGGCGGGCGAGACCTGCTCGCTGAGCACGGGCTGTCGCTCTGGATCGATCTGGGCGACCGGAGA
>CAZADC010000027.1:0-6891 GCA_964483755.1 uncultured Planctomycetaceae bacterium
CCGGGAGTACTGCTCCATCTGGCCGGTCAGGGTCTGGAGGGTGTCGCGGAGGGTGTTCCAGCGCCGCTGGTGCTCGTCCCACTCCTGCTGCGCCTCCTGCACTTCTTCGCGGGCGGCCTCCAGCTCGGCCGGAATCTCGGGCTCCGGGGTGCCGAATGCCTGAGTGAGCGAGTCGAAGATCTGGTCGCGGTCGTACGGGAGCAGTTGCACCTCGATGTCGGAGAGAGCGCGCGTGGTGGTGCCCTCCCCCTCGGGGTCCGGGGTCTCGATCTCCATCGTCACCACCACCTCGGCGGGGCCACAGGCCGTCGCTGCGAGGAGGAGGCCCATGGCGAACGGGAGTGTCCTACGCCTCATGTTGATCTCCGTCCGTCGGTTGCTTGGGGGAATGAAAAGCGAAGCTAGTGCGGGCTCGGACCCACATCAAGCCGGGGCAATCTACAGCCTGGGAGACGACACGCCAGGGTCGGGGGTGCGTCCGGCCGGCGCGGACCGCTCAATAACGGAGCGTTTCGGGGAGGATGTAGCGCGCCGGATCCTCGGCGCGTCCGTCGACCCGCACCTCGTAGCGGTCGGAGGCGGGGACACCCTCGGGGGCCGGGTAGACTCGCGCTGCCGTGTCCATTGAACGCTCCTTTCGGGCGGGCGGGGCGCGCCGCTACGCGTTCGGCAGGCAGGCGCCGGCCTTCTTCAGCCGCTGCTGAAGCTCAGCAACGTTGATCGAGCGGGTGTCCGCCTCGGATTCGACCGCCATCGCGGCGGCCAGCCCGGCCGCCTGTCCGGTGATGTAGCAGCCGGGCATGACCCGGATCGAGCCCTGGAGGAAACGGTCGGACGAGACGCACCGCCCCGTCACCAGCACGTTGGACAGCTCCTTCGGCACGATGCAGCGGTACGGCACGCCGTAGCTCTCGCCCCGCTGGTAGCGGAGCTCCTTGAACTCCTTGCGGAAGCGTTCCTGCTCGGCATCGTCGTCGGGTCGCATCGGGTGGATGTCGACGGGGTAGCAGTAGCGGCCGATCTCGTCGTCGAAGGTCGCGCGGTTCTTGAAGTCGTCGAGGCAGAGGACGTAGTCGCCCATGATCCGCCGCGATTCGCGGATGCCCAGCAGCGAGCCGGTCGCGACGAGCTTCATGTTCTCGAAGCCGGTAAGATACTTCTTGTAGTAGGTCTCATACTCCCGCACGAGCTTCCGCCCCCACAGGAGGGCCTTCGTCAGCGAGCGTTCGTCGGTGGAGTCGACCCCGAAGGTATGCCCGACATTTCCGCCGCCGATCCCCTCGTCCACGAACCAGATGCCGGGCAGGTGCTCGTCGCAGTACGTGAACACACCGTCCTTGCAGGCCTCGGCGACGCGCTGATTCTGCGGGCCGCCGCCGGCGTCGTTGTACTTGCCGAAGTCCACGTCCGCCCAGAGCTGGCAGAGCGTGCCGGGCATCATGGCGCCGCTTTCGTCGCCCTTCTCGAACGGGGCCCCCGCCCAGGCGCAGATGTCCCCGTCGCCCGTGCCGTCGACGAACATCTTCGCCCGCACGGCGAACAGCCCGCTCTTGCCCCAGCAGATGGCGGCCGAGACGGCGCCGCCGTCGGCCTCGACGCCGATGACGTTCGTGTGGAATGCGAACTCGACGCCCGCCTCGGAGAGCATGTCGTCGTAGACGCGCTTGAGAACCTCGGCGCGGATCGGGTAGCTGCCGGTCCGATCGCCGCCGGGCGGGGCGGCGACGCTCCCGCCTGCGTCGATGAGGCGGTCGAGCAGCTCTTCGCCGAACCCGGCCGCCAGGAAGTTCTCGCCGTCGCCGAACTGCATGAACGCGGGAACCAGCCCGGCGGTGCCCATTCCGCCGAAGCAGCTGTGCCCTTCGGCGAGGAAGACGCTGCGACCGGCGCGGGCGGCGTAGACGGCCGCGGCGCAGCCGGCGGGTCCGCCCCCGGCCACGAAGACGTCCACGTCGTGTCGGACCGGCACGTCGCGCCGGAGGGAGATCTCTGCGGATTCAGTGCTCATCGGATGATCCTTTCGATAAGGCGTCTCACTGCGTCGCGCGGCGCCCTGGGAAGAACACCGCGCTGCGCTGTGGTGGCACAGCCTTTCAGGCTGTGCCGAACAGGCTGAAAGCCTGTTCCACCGCGCGGACCCATCTCTTTGCCTGGGCAGGGCTATTCACGTTCGAGGACCGTCGATCCGTGCGGGCCGAGCTCGACGTGTCCCGCGCGCCGCTCGCCGGTGATCAGGTCCGTCATCCCGCCGTCCAACGGCACGCGGCGCGATTCGCCGAGGAAGTTCAGCAGGAAGAGGAACTCGCGCTCGCCGTCGGTCCGCAGCTGCGCCGTCACGCCGTCGGGCAGGTCGGCGTCCATCGCCCGGCGGAGCGACAGGTCCTCGACCAGCCGGCCGTAGAGATCGTCCAGAAAGCGCCGGTCGTTGCGCGAGGCGACGTAGAACGCCCTTCCGTCGCCGACGGCGTTGACGGTCACGGCCGGTCGACCGGCGTAGAATTCCCCGGCGTAGACGGCGAGCGTCTCGGCCGATGTGGCGTGGATCAGATCGCAGAAGCACCTCGCCTCGTAGTCGCCGCCGAGCCCGGCGTCGTTGGGCTCGATGGCGGAGATCCGCACCGTCTCGTCGTCGTAGAGGACGTCAAGCTCCTCCGCCCAGACGCCGAGCAGGTCGCGCAGCGGTCCGGGGAACCCGCCCAGACGGCAGCGGTCGCACTCGTCCACGATGCCGCTCCAGTAGGTCGCTGCGAACACGCCCCCGCCGCGGACGAACTGCTCGATCCGCTCGGCGACACCCTCGCGGACCATGTAGAGCATCGGAGCGATCAGCAGCTTGTAGCGGGAGAAGTCCTGCTCCATGTCGATGACGTCGCAGCAGACGCCGCGCTCCCACAGCGGGCGGTAGTGGGCGAGGCACGTCGGGGCGTAGTCGCGCTTCTCGGCCCGCGGGCCGGCGGAGGCGTCGATCGCCCAGTGGTTCTGCGTGTCGTAAATCACGGCCGCCTCGGCCGGGACGGTCGTACCCAGCACGTCGTCGAGCTTGCCCAGGATCTCGCCGACCTCCGCCACGTCGTGTAAGGTGCGGGTGTCCTCGTGCCCGACGTGGTCCACCACGGCGCCGTGGAGCTTCTCGGCGCAGGCGCGGCTCTTTCGCCACTGGAAGTACTGCACGCTCTCGCCGCCGTGGGCGACGTGATGCAGCGCGACGAGCCGGTGCACGCCCGGTCGCTTGAGCTTCGAGACCGGCATCCAGTTGGCGGTGCTCGGCGTGGTCTCCATGAGCAGGTAGGGCTGTCCGTCCTTGAGCGAGCGGTAGTAGTCGCCGTGGAAGCTCACGTCGACCGCCACGTCCATGTCGGCCGCCCCGCGATCGTGGAGCTGCGGGTAGTCGTCCCAGGCGATCACGTCCAGCACGTCGGCCCACTTGCGCCCGTCGTAGTTCACGAAGAACGAGTAGGTGTTCGTGGTGACCGGTACGTCGGGCGTCGCCTCGCGGAGCACGTCGGCCTCGTTGGTGAAGCAGGCGATCGTCTGGTCGGTGGTGAAGCGCTTCCAGTCGAGCACGAGCGGCTGGACGCTCCACTCGCCGGACTCGATCTGCGACCAGTCGCTGTAGGTGTGCCCCCAGAACGCCGTCCACCAGCGCTCGTTGAGCTCGTCGAGGCTCTCGTAGCGGCGGCGCAACCAGTCGCGGAACGCCTCCTGGCAGAGCTCGCAGTGACACTCCCCGCCGTACTCGTTGTGCACGTGCCAGATCAGCAGCGCCGGGTGGTCGGCGTACCGTTCGGCGAGCTTGCCGGCGATGATGCGGCACTTCTCGCGATAGACGGGCGAGGTGAGACAGTAGTTCACCCGCCCGCCGTGGCGCGTGCGGACGCGATCGGCGCCGGTGCGCAGAACCTCGGGGTACTTCTGCGACATCCAGGCCGGGTGAGCCGCGGACGGCGTCGCCAGCACGGCGAAGGCGTCGTTGTCGGCGAGCATGTCCATGATCCGGTCCAGCCAGTCGAAGGTGAAGGTCCCCTCGGTCGGCTCGAGCTGCGCCCAGGAGAAGATTCCCACCGACATGGCGTTGCAGCGGGCGAGCTTCATGAGGCGCATGTCGTCGTCCCACACCTCGGGCGTCGCGGCCCACTGGTCGGGGTTGTAGTCGGCGCCGTGGAGGAAATGCGGGCACCGGGGGTTGACGGGCGGGTAACGGTCGGTCATCGCACGCTCCTGGACTTCGGGGACCGGCTGACGTCAGGGAAGCGTACGATACTGACCCGGCGAGCGAATGCAAACAGCTGCACGGAGCCGGAGAACGCGCGCGGTCGTCGGTCAGGCGCCGACGAGCTCAGCCGGGGCATCGGCTGGCGCCAGCCGATCGGCCGGGCGGCGCAGGCGCGCGTCGGAGGTGCGCTCCGCGGGGCGGAGCGTGAAGAGCGTGATCTCGGGGCGGCGGTTGCGCGGGGCGCGGCGGGCCGGACCGAGCCCGCGGTTGACGTAGAGCATCCCCCCGCCGTCGAGGGCGTACCGCCCGGCGACAAACTGCGGGCACTGCGTCGGGAACAGGCAGCGCCCCCACCGCGTGTCGCCGACCCGCTTGCCGTGGGTATGCCCGGCGAGCACGTACGACGCGCCCATCAGCGCGAGGTGCTCGGCCGCGTCGGGGTTGTGGCACAGCGCGACGGCGGGCTCGCCGCGGGGAATGTGGTCGAACGCCTCGGCCGCGTCATAGCGCCCCGTCCACAGCTCGCGGACGCCGGCGAAGTGCAGGACGCCGGACCCTCGGCGGAAGGTCCGCGACGCATTGCGGAGCACGTCCACGCCGGCCCGGTCGAGCCGCTCGGCGACGTAGTCTCCCAGCCCCGGCGCGCCGTTGTGCAGGTCCGGGTGCCACAGACCGTGATCGTGGTTTCCCAGCACCGCCAGCGTGGCGCGGCGCGGGGACAGGTCGGCCAGCACGTCCGCGACCTTGCGAACGCAACTGCGCCCGCTGTGCGTGATGAAGTCGCCCGTGAGGACGACGAAATCCGGACGGGCGCGGTTGACCACGTCCACGTACCGGCGGAGGTGCAGGTCGGTCATGATCGGACCGCAGTGCAGGTCCGAGAGGTGCGCGACGCGGGCGCCGTCGAACTCGCGCCCGAGCCCGCGCAGGTGCATCGTGACGCGGCTGAGGAGAATCCAGTGGTCCTGGAGCTCCCAGTCGCACAGCCCGTAGAGGGCGATCCGGCTGGCGGCCGACCAGACGACGTCCCGCATCGCCGACACGAGCCGCCGGGCATGGGGGCGAGGATTCATGGGGAAGCGCTGCGCCTCCGGTTGGGTTCGCAATTCCACTCTCTCACGCCAGGGGGATCATCGGATGCGGCCGCAAAGCCACCGCTAGAAACACTTTAAGACTTCGCAAAGTTTCCACACGACCTGTCGGAACCTGTTGGCAATTCCTGCCCGGTCGCGGGACACCCGGCGCGGCAACGGCGTGCGGGGACGCGTCGTCGATGGACCGATATAGTTCCTTAACACCGCCGCCGCGGGACGCTATGCTGTCGGGTTTGCATTTGTCCGCACCGAGCGGACGCAACCCGCGAGAGAACCGCCATGCGAAGCAGAACCATCCGAATGTGGCTCACCGGTCTGGGGGTCCTCGCCGCGCCGGCGCTGGTCGCGGCGGCCGAGGCGGAACACCCCCCCGCGGGCATGGAGATGACCCACCGGATGATGATGCTGGTCATCCAGCTCGGGCTGATCCTCTTCGCCGCGAAGATATTCAACATCCTCTTCGAGAAGGCCCGCCTGCCGGGCGCCCTGGGCGAGCTGGTCGCGGGGATGGTCATCGGACCTTACGCGCTGGGGGCGATCGGCTTCTACGGATTCCCCGGCGGGCTGGTCCCGCGCATGGAGGGCGCACAGGCGCTGACGCCGGAGCTCTACGCCCTGGCGGCCGTCGCGTCGGTCGTACTATTGTTCCACATCGGGCTGGAGACCGACCTGAAGCTCCTGCTGCGTTACTCGCTGGTCGGCGGGATCGTGGGCGCCGGCGGGCTGGTCGCCTCGTTCTTTCTTGGCGCGGCGAGCGTGATGGTCTTCTCGGAGATGCTCTACGGCCGTTCGCTGGGGCTTTTCGCGCCGGAGTGCCTGTTCCTGGGGACGATTACCACGGCGACGTCAGTGGGCATCACGGCGCGCATCCTGTCCGAGCGGCGGAAGCTCGATTCGCCCGAGGGCGTGACGATTCTCTCGGCCGCCGTGATCGACGACGTGCTGGGGATCATCGTGCTGGCGGTCGTGATGGGCGTGGTCACCGCATCGCGGGCGTCGGGGCGCGTGGACTGGGGGCACGTCGGCATTGTCGGCGCCAAGGCGGTGGGCGTGTGGCTGGGCGTGACGGCGCTGGGGCTGCTGGCGTCGCGGCACATCAGCGTCGTGCTCAAGTGGTTCCGCGACCGCACGGCGATCGCCGTCATGGCGCTGGGGCTCGCCCTGGTCGTCGCCGGGCTGTTCGAGGAGGCCGGGCTGGCGATGATCATCGGCGCCTACGTCATGGGCCTGTCGCTGAGCAAGTCGGACATCGCCCACGTCGTGATCGAGAAGATCCAGCCCATCTACGCGCTGCTCGTCCCGGTGTTCTTCTGCATCACCGGCATGCAGATCGACCTGGCGGCGCTGGCGAGCCCGTCGGTCCTGCTGTTCGGCGCGGTGTACGCCGTGGCGGCGCTGGCGTCGAAGGTGATCGGGTGCGGGCTGCCGGCGATGTTCGCCAACTTCAACCTCCGCGGGGCGGCGCGGATCGGCTTCGGCATGGCGCCGCGGTGCGAGGTGGCGCTGATCATCGCGGGCATCGCGCTCGGCGCGGGGTGGCTTGGCCCCGGACTGTTCGCCGGCGTTATCGTCATGGTGCTTGTC
>CAZADC010000027.1:6901-17378 GCA_964483755.1 uncultured Planctomycetaceae bacterium
TGATCATCGCGGGCGTAGGGCTGGCGGCGAACATCATAAGCCCGGTGATTCTGGCGGCCGTCATCGTCATGGTCGTCGTCAACACGGTCGTCGCACCGCCCGCACTGGTGTTCCTGTTCCGCAGCGACGCCCGAGGCACGCGCAAGCCCCTGCCCGCCGACAGGCCCGAGACGCGCATCCCCTTCGAGTTCCCTTCGATCGAGATGGCGACGTTCTTCGTCGGCGAGCTGCAGGACATCTTCGAGCACGAGGGGTTCTTCGTCCACCAGATCAGCCGCGACCAGCATCTCTACCAGCTCCGCAAGGACGAGACGGTCATCGACTTCGAACGCGTCGGGGCGGAGATCACCTTCTCCTGTCGCCAGGCGGACGTCCGGCTGGTCAATACGGCGATGCAGGAGGCGCTGGCCGGGCTGGAGCGGTCGATCGCCGGGCTTCGCAAGCCGCTCGACGCCAAGGCGATCCGCACCGGGCTGATGGACACCGGCCCGCTCGGCCCGCAACGGTTGAACCTGGCGAACTACCTGGCGCCCCGCCTCGTCGAGCCGGAGCTGTCCGGGACGAGCAAGGCGGAGATCATCGACGAGCTGCTGGACGTCCTCGTCCGCGACGGGCAGCTCGGCGACGTCGAGCAGGCGAGGGCGGCCGTGTGGCAGCGCGAGGAAAGCATGTCCACCGGGCTGCAGTACGGCGTGGCGATCCCGCACGGGAAGACCGACGCCGTCGACCGCCTGGTTTGCGCCGTGGGCGTCAAGCGCGAGGGCGTGGACTTCGAGGCGCTGGACGGCGAGCCGTCGCGAATCTTCGTGCTGACGCTCTCGCCGGAGACGCGGCCGGCTCCGCACGTTCAGTTCATGTCCACCGTCAGCCAGGCGCTCAACGAGCCCGGGCGCGAGCGCATCCTCGCGGCCGAGACGGCCAGGGAGATATACGACGCCTTCGTCCATCCGGCGGCGGAACGACCGGCGCCGCGCGCCGCCCCCGAGGCCGCACCGCCCACACCGCCCGGGCGATTTGACATCGCCCGCTACGTTCGCGCCGAGTTCGTCACGCCGTACCTGGCGGCCGGGACGCCGCAGGAGGCGATCGTCGAGCTGATCGACCTGATCGCCGCCCGCGGGCTCATCCGGGACGACGAGGCGGCCGCCGAAACGGTCCTGACCCGCGAGGCCCAGATGCCGACGGGCATGGAGGAGGGCATCGCCATCCCGCACGGGCGGACCGACGAGGTGGACGGGCTGGTGTGCGCCGTGGGCGTCGCCCCCGACGGCATCGACTTCCAGGCGTCCGACGGCAAGCCGGCGCGGATCGTCATCCTGGTGCTCACGCCGACGGGCGGCGCCGATCCATACCTCCAGTTCGTCGCGTCCCTGATGGGCGTGCTGGACGCCGACGGGCGGAAGCGCGTCCTGGCGGCCAAGACCGCCGAGCGGCTCGCCGATGCGCTCGCCGGACCGCATGGGCGCGAAAGCGCCTGAGCGCTGGCGTTTGCCGACCGACCGGCGCGTAATAGGGAGCCCATGAGCAGACGCATCGCAACCCGCGTGCTGTTCGGCAGCGTGATGATCGCCGCGCTGGCGGGCGTACTTGCGCTCGACTGGTGGCTCGAGCGGGCGTCGCAGCCGGGCGGGGCGCTGGCCGGCGCGGGCCTCTACCTCGTCGCGCTGCCGCTGACGCTCGTCGGCGTCGCCGTCGTCGTCCGGGGCTTTCGAGAGGTGTCCCTGCTCGCCCGCAACACCGGCGCGCGCCCGTTATGGGTCACCGGCACGCTGGCGACGGTGGCGATCGCCGCCCTGCCGTACTGGGGGCGACTGGTCGCCCCGACGGACGGCGCATTCGCCGCGACGCTCACGTGGGTCCTCGCCGCATCGCTCATGGCGATCTTCGCCGAACAGATGCTTCGCCGCCGGACTGACGGCGCGCTGGCGAACCTGGGAGCGACGGTTCTGGCGGTGGCGTATCTCGGCGTGCCGGCCGCGGTGGTGCTGACGATCCGCATCAAGTTCGGTATCGCCGCGCTGGTGCTGTTTCTCGGCGCGGTGAAGTTTACCGACATCGGCGCCTACTTCACCGGCTCGGCGATGGGGCGGCACAAGATGATTCCCTGGCTGTCGCCGGGCAAGAGCTGGGAGGGGCTGGTCGGCGGCGTGGCGACGGGGACGCTGATCGCCGCGGCCGTCGCGGCCGTGCTGAACGGTCCGCTGCACGTCCCCGCCGCCGTCGCGTTCGGCCTGGTCGTGGCGCTGGCCGGTCAGTTCGCCGACCTCTGCGAGAGCCTTCTCAAGCGCTCCGCCGACATCAAGGACTCGGCCGCGCTGGTCCCCGAGTTCGGCGGCGTGCTGGACATCATCGACTCGCCGTGGCTCGCCTCGCCCGTCGCCCTGGCGGCGCTGGCGCTGCTGAGCTGAACGACAGAAGGACGCTCCGAGGAGACCCGATGCCGCGACCGAACGTGCTGTGGATCATGGCCGACCAGTTCAACGCCCGCTGCATGAGCTTCCTGGGCTCGCAGGCGCGGACGCCAAACCTCGACGCCCTCGCCGCCGACGGCGTGTCGTTCGACCGGGCCTACGCGAACAACCCGATCTGCGCCCCGTCGCGCATCTGCTTTCTCACCGGACAATACCTCCACACCCACGGGCTGCAGGGCAACCGCGTGTGCACCTGGGCGGACGGGAACCCGGACTCCCTGGCTGCCCTGTTCCGGCGCAGCGGCTGGCGGACCGGGCTGTTCGGCAAGGCCCACATGCCGCGCATCTGGAACGAGGAGGGCTTCGAGCGCCTCGCGTACACCGACCTCGCGGACGCTGACCCCGCCGACCCGACCACCTGCCACTACTTCCGGCGCCTTGACGAGCGCGGGCTCGCCGGCTGGTACGAGGAAGGCACCGCGCGCCCGGGCAGCCCCGGTCACCTGGACGGGTCGGCCGCCGCGGACCTGCCCTACGAGCACAGCATCGAGCACTTCACCGGCAACGAGACACTGCGGTTTCTCGAAAACGGCGACGACGAGCGCCCGTTCTTCATCCAGATGAGCTTCCAGCGCCCGCACGCGCCGATCCGCCCCGCGGCCGAGCACTTCGACCTGTATGACCCGGACGACATCGAGCTGCCCGACAGCGCCGTCGACTGGTTCGAGCGCGGCTTCGCCGGCAAGCCCGAGCACCTCGTCGAGGCGCTGCGCGGCGGATCAACCTATCCCTTGGCCGACGAACCCGCGACGCTGCGCCGCGTCCTGGCGAGCTACTACGCGCTGATCACCTGCATCGACATGGAAGTCGGGCGTGTCCTCGACCGCCTGCGCGAGACCGGGCAGTACGACAACACGATCGTCATCTTCACGGCCGACCACGGCGACTTCGCCGGCGAGCACGGGCTGTTCCACAAGAACTTCGGCATCTACGAGAGCATCCAGCGCATCCCGTTCATCCTGCGGACGCCCGACGGGCCCCGCGGACAGCGGCGGCGGCAGATCATCGAGTCGGTCGACCTGTACCCGACGCTCTGCGAGCTGTGCGGGCTGGAGGCGCCCGACGACGTGGAGGGCGTGTCAGTCATGTCCGTCGTCAAGAACGCAGACGCGGCCGGCAAGGCCGAGGCGCTGTGCGAGTGGAGCTGGTTCGGCGACCCGCCGCGGATCAACGCCCTGCGAACCGATCGCTACCGCCTGGTCTACTACAATCACTCGGCCGACGGGGAGCTGTACGACCACGAGACCGACCCCGGCGAGATCGACAACCTGTGGAACGAGCCGGATCACGCCGCCGTCCGGTGGGACCTGCTGACCCGCCTGTTCGACCGCGTCAACAGCTACCGCGCCCCGCTGGAGATGCGCGACGACAAGGTCATCGCCGACCGCCACCGCTTCATGCCGGCGCAGGTGGTGCAGTTCGGGCGGGCCGACTGGGACCGCCTGCGCGAGGCCTGCGGGCCGACGCCCGTCCGCGACCCGATCGAGGAAGACTAGCAGAACGGACCCATCCATGCCCGAGACGCTCTACATCATCGACGGACACTCGCAGATGTACCGGGCGTACTACGCCCCGTTCCGCCAGCTCACCAGCCCGACCGGCGAGCCGACACGGGCGACCTACGTCTTTTCGCAGATGCTCCTGAGCTTCATCCAGGACCGGCGCCCCGACTACCTGGCCATGGCGATCGACGGGCCGGCCGCCAGGCTCAAGGCCTACGCCGAGTACAAGGTCACCCGCAAGCCCATGCCCGAGGACCTGCATCCGCAGGTGGAGCGCATCTGCCAGATCGTCCGCGCCATGGGCATCCCCGTCCTCGAGGCCGAGGGATACGAGGCCGACGACATCCTCGCCACCGCCGTCGAGCGCCTCGTCGGCGACGACCTCCGGGCCGTGCTCATCAGTCGCGACAAGGACCTCGACCAGCTCGTCGGCCCGAACGTCACGCTCCACGAGCCGATGACCGACGAGACGCTCGACGCCGAGACGATCCGCGAGACGAAGGGCTACCCGCCGGAAAAGGCCGTCGAGGTCCAGACGCTGACGGGCGATTCGTCGGACAACATCCCCGGCGTTCCGGGCGTCGGGCCCAAGACGGCCGTCAAGCTGATCAACAAGTACGGGACGGTCGACGAGGTGGTCGCCCACGCCGACGAGCTGACGCCGAAGCTCCGCGAGAACCTGCTCGCCAACGCCGAGACGCTCGAGATGTCGCGCGAGCTGGTCACGCTGGACCGCGACGTGCCGATCGAGCTGGACCTCGACGCCATGCGCTTCGACGGGATCGACGGGGACGCGATCCGCCCGATCTTCGCCGAGCTGGGCTTCGAGCGCCTGCTCGAGCAGCTCGACCGGATGGGCGTCGACGGCGCGAACGCCGTGGACGTGGATGCCGTCGCGGCCGCAGGCGGACAGACGGCGGCCGGAGACTTCGCATACGAGTGTGTCAGCACGTCCGAGGGACTTCGCGAGCTCGCCGGGAAGCTCTCCGGCGTGAAGCGGATCGCCGTGGACACCGAGACCACGAGCGTGCGGGCGCTGTGGGCGGAGCTGGTGGGCGTGTCGGTCGCCTTCGAGCCCGGCAAGGGATACTACCTGCCCGTCAAGGCGCCGCTGGGCGAGCCGACGCTGGACGTCGACGAGGTGCGCGAGGCGCTGGGCAGCGTGCTGACCGACCCGAACGTCGAGAAGATCGGGCACAACCTGAAGTACGATCTGCTCGTGCTGGAGGGCGCGGGCTTCGAGGTCGGCGGACCGATGTTCGACACGATGATCGCCGCCCACGTGCTCGACTCCAGCCGCAATACGTTCAAGCTCGACGCGCTTGCGATGGAGTGCCTCAACCACCGCTGCATCCCGATCGAGGAGGTCATCGGGCGCGGGCGGAACCAGATCACGATGGACGCCGCCCCGCTGGAGATCGTCGCGCCCTACGCGGCCGAGGACGCGGACGTCGCGCTGCGCCTCGCCGAGGTGCTGCGGCGGCGCGTGGCCGACGAGGGGCTCACGCGGCTGTTCGGCGAGCTGGAGACGCCGCTGCTTCGCGTGCTGGCGGACATGGAGCGCGAGGGAATCCGCGTGGACCCGCAGGCGCTTAAGCGCATGGAGACCGAGCTGAGCAAGCAGGCGGACGTCCTGCGCGACCGCATCCTTGCGGCCGCGGGGGTGGATTTCAACGTCGACTCGCCCAAGCAGCTCGGCGAGGTGCTCTTCCAGACGCTCGGGCTGCGGATCATCAAGCGGACCAAGACCGGCCCGAGCACCGATTCGTCCGTGCTGGCCGAGCTGGCGGCCGAGCACGAGCTGCCCGGAATGGTGCTGGACTACCGCAAGCTCACCAAGCTGCTGAGCACCTACGTCAAGGCGCTGGGCGAGTGCATTCACCCGGAGACCGGGCGCGTCCACACGAGCTTTCACCAGGTCGCGACCGTCACCGGGCGCCTGTCCAGCAGCGATCCGAACCTCCAGAACATCCCGATCCGGACCGAGGAGGGACGACGGATCCGCTCGGCCTTCGTGGCCGACGAAGGGTGCGTGCTGCTGTCGGCGGACTACTCGCAGGTCGAGCTGCGCGTGCTGGCGCACCTGTGCGAGGACCCGACGCTGATCCAGGCGTTTCACGACGACCTGGACATTCACCGCCTGGTCGCGGCGGAGGTGTTCGGCGCGGCGATCGGGGACGTTTCTCCGGAGCAGCGCGCGCGAGCGAAGGGCGTGAACTTCGGGATCATCTACGGGCAGACCGCATGGGGCCTGGCCGGGGCGCTGCGCATCGGGCGAACCGAGGCGCAGGAGTTCATCGACGCCTACCACGCCCGCTTCCCCCGCATCCGGGAGTTCCTCGACGCCTGCATCCGCCAGGCGAAGTCGCAAGGGTACGTCGAGACGATCTTCAAACGCCGACGGGCGATCACCGAAATCGACTCGCGGAACCCGCAGCGCCGCGCGCTCGCGGAGCGCCTGGCGATCAACTCGGTGGTGCAGGGCTCGGCGGCCGACCTGATCAAGCAGGCGATGGTGAACCTGGCGCGGCGCATCGGGCTTCAGGAGCGGCCGTCGCGGATGCTGCTGCAGATTCACGACGAGCTGGTATTCGAGTGCCCGCGCCACGCCGTCGACACCGAGCGCGACATGGTCGTCGAGGAGATGTCCGGCGCCATCGAGCTCCGCGTTCCGCTCAAGGTGGACACGGGCGTCGGCGAGAACTGGATGGACGCAAAGTAGCTACCGCCCGACGCTGCTCATCGTCGGGTGTTGAGCAGTCACTGCCCATCCTCGCCGGCCTCCCCGTCCGACCTCCCGTGGCGATAGGCGATCACGCGGACCTTCTCCAGCGTCACAAGCCCCTCGTCGATAACGCCGTCGATCTCCTCGACGAACGCCTCGATCCGCTCCGGCGTGTCCACGATCTCCACGACCATCGGCATATCCTCGCTCAGGCGCAGAATCTTCGCGGTGTGGACCCGGCTGTGGGCGCCGAAACCCATGATTCCCCGCAGGACCGTCGCCCCGGCAAGCCCACGCTCCCGCGCCAGCTCGACGATCGCCTCGTGCAGCGGACGCCCGTCATGGCGGTCGCTCTCGCCGACGAAGATTCGCAGAAGCTCGGCCTCGGATGGAAGGTGCATGACCCGTCTCCCGGTTCTCAAACCGACCGACCGACCGCGATCCCCGCGATCAGCAGGCCGATGCCTGCGGCATTCTGCAGCGCCAGGTTCCCGGCCGCCCAGGCGTACTGACCGGCGGACAGCAACTCGGACGTCTCGGAAATGAACGTCGAGAAGGTGGTAAACGCGCCCATGAACCCGACAAGCACGATCGTCCGGGTCTCCGAGCCGACGGCGAAACGCTCCGAACCGATCGCCCAGATGACGCCGAATGCGAAACACCCCAGCGCGTTGACGACGACCGTACCCCACGGGAAGCCCGCGCCCGCGACGCGCTGCACCGCGCCGCCCAGGGCGTACCGCGCCAGCGTGCCCAACCCGCCGGCCATCGCGATCAGCAGCAGCTTCAGTGCCATTTCATCTCCCGTGCGCGGCACCGCCGCGGTGCTCAGCGGACGGTCAGGAAGTACTCCATCAGCTCCCAGCCGTGGGGAATATGCAGGTCGGACTCCCGCGCGGCCTCCTCCGTGAACGGAGATTTCAGCACGCCGACGATCCGCTTGCCCGCCACCGCGAACGGCACGGGATCCGAGGTGTGTGTCCGCACCCGCAGGGGCGTCGGGTGGTCCGGCAGCACGCAGATGCGCCAGTCCTCGCCTTCCTTCTTCAGCCGTTCCAGCACCGGACCGACGATGTGCCGGTCGATCTCCTCGATCGCCCGCACCTTGGCGGCGAGGTCCCGGTTGTGCCCCGCCTCGTCCGGCGCCTCGACATGCACGCAGACGATGTCCTTCTCGTCCAGCGCCTCGACGGCGGCCTGCCCCTTGCCGGCGAAGTTGGTGTCCACGTACCCGGTCGCCCCGGGCACCTCGATGCGATCCCAGCCGATCAGCGTCGCCAGCCCGCGGACGAGGTCGACGGCCGTGATGGCGGCGCCGCGCAGGGCGAACCGCTCCTCGAAGCTCGGAAGCTGCGGCATCTTTCCCTGCCCCCACAGCCAGATGCCCGTGGCCGGGTTCTCGCCGAGGTCGCGCCGCACGACGTTCACGTCGTGGGCGGCGAGGATGCTGCGGCTGCGGTCCATGAGCGTGCGGATCATGTCCGCCCCCTCGCCGGTCGGCAGGCGCCCGGCGACCGGCTCGCCGAGGATGTCGTGCGGGGGCGTGGTGGTCAGGTCCGCGTCGCCCTTGTAGGTCATCAGGTGGCGGTAGCTCACGCCCGGGTAGAACCGCACGTGCGGGCCGCCGAGCTGGCGGTTCAGCTCGCCGATCAGCGCCGAGGCCTCCTCGGTCGTGATGTGACCGGCCGAGTAGTCCTCCATCCGCCCGTCAACCACCGTGACCATGTTGCAGCGAAAGACCCACTCGTCCGGGTCGATCTTCAACCCCTGAGCGGCCGCTTCGAGCGGCGCCCGGCCGGTGTAGTACTCGTTCGGGTCGTACCCGAGCACCGAGAGGATCGCCACGTCCGAGCCGCACGGCTTGCCCTCGGGGATCGTGCGGACCGTGCCGAGCTTGCCCTCGGCGGAAATCCGGTCCATGTTGGGCGTCACGGCGGCCGCGAGGGGCGTCCGCCCGTCGAGCTCCTCCAGCGGCTCGTCGGCGGCCCCGTCCGGGATGATCAACGCGTATTTCATGGGTTTGGTCGCCTGCGGGTTGTCGCCGGTGGCACAGCCTTTCATGCTGTGCAGAGCGCCGGTGGCACAGCCTTTCAGGCTGTGCAGAGCGCCGGTGGCACAGCCTTTCAGGCTGTGCAGAGCGGGCGGAAAGCCCGCTCCACCGGAACGCCTGGATGCCATGCCGCTCAAAGCTGCTCGGGGTGCTCTTCCACGATCGCGATGCAGACCGTCTCCGCCTTGATCGCGTCCAGCGCGTCGACTTTCCTCAGCGCCTCGCGGACGTTTCCCTCGCCCGCCACGTGCGTCGTGATGATCACCGGAACGCCGTCGCCCTCGCCCGAACCGGGGGGCTCGTGCTGGAGCACCGACGCGATCGAGATGTCCAGCTCGCCGAGGATCGCCGCAATCCGCGCCAGCACGCCCGGGCGGTCCTCCGCCATCACGCGGAGGTAGTACCGCGAGCGGATGTCCTCGGGCGGGAGTTGGACGGCCGGCTCGCATCGGTCCGGCCAGAGCGCCAGCCGGTCGAACGCCCGTTGCGCCGCGCCGGTGGCGATGGATGCGAGGTCCGCCACGACGGCCGAGGCGGTCGGCGTGTCGCCGGCGCCGCGTCCGTAGTACATCGTATGTCCCGTCGCGTGCCCGTAGACGCTGACGGCGTTGAACGGCCCGGAGACCCACGCCAGCGGGTGCTCCCGCGAGATGAACGCCGGACGGACGCGCAGGCTCAGCCCGCCGGATCGCCGCTGGGCGATCGCCAGCAGCTTCACGACGTACCCGAGCTCGCCGCCGTAGTGGATGTCCTGGAACTCGAGGCGGTCGATGCCCTCGACGGGAATCGCGTCGAAGTCGATCCGCCCCGCGAACGCCAGCGACGCCATGACCGCCAGCTTGTGGGCCGAGTCGATCCCGCCGACGTCGAGCGTCGGGTCGGCCTCGGCGAGCCCGTCGGCCTGGGCGTCGGCGAGAGCGTCGGCGTAGCTCTGCCCGCGTGCGGTCATCTGCGTGAGGATGTAGTTGCACGTGCCGTTGACAATGCCGTACAGGGCGTCGATGCGGTTGGCCATCAGCCCGTCGGTCAGGGCGCGGATCACCGGAATCCCCCCGCCGCAGCTCGCCTCGATGCCGATGCACGCGCCCGCCTCGCGCGCCGCGGCGTAGAGCTCGACGCCGTGGTGCGCCAGCAGCGCCTTGTTGGCCGTCACGACGCTCCGCCCGGCCGCCAGCGCCCGCAGGCAGATGTCCTTCGCGATCGTCGTCCCGCCGACCAGCTCGCAGACGGCGCCGACCGATTCGTCCGCGAGCGCCTCGTCGAGATCCTCCGTGAACAGCGACTCGTCCAGCCCGAGTTGCCGGGCGTGAGTGAAGTCCACGTCGACGACCCGGCGCAGCTCGACATCCGCGCCCAGGCGGGCGCGCAGCACGTCGCGGTCGCGGGTGAGAATCGCGGCCGTCGCTCCGCCCACGGTCCCGCATCCGACAATCGCCACGCCAAGGGTGTCGCGCTTCGACGCCATCGTGTCTCCTCAGGTCGGCCGAATCGTACGGTCCGACTGATCCGAATGCAAGCCGCCCGACGGCGCCCGGGCGTGATGCACGCCCCGCCGACCATCGTCGCGCATGTGCACCATCAGATGAAAGCATCGGCTTCGGTCTTGACGCACGGCCGTCGGCCGCTAGACTTGCCGTTCGGGTACCGTTCCTCGGTCCCGGGGGTGTCCGCATGTCGAAATACAAGTTCTACGGGCTGTGCGTGCTGGTCATGGCGTGCGTCTGGCTGG
>CAZADC010000028.1:0-17322 GCA_964483755.1 uncultured Planctomycetaceae bacterium
TCGTTCTTCGTCGAGCTGGGCGGGGAGATGCTCGTCCGCACCTGGGAGCACACCTACCTCGTCATCATCGCCGTCGTGATCGCGGTGGGCGTCTCGGTGCCCCTGGGCATTCTGCTGGCGAGGACGCGCCATCAGCGCGTCAGTTCCGTCGTGCTCGGGATCGTCGGGATCGTCCAGACCATCCCGTCGCTGGCGCTGGTCGCCTTCGCCGTGCTGCTGTTCTACGCGATCGGAAAATCCACAGGCGTTCGCCTGCCGACGATCGGCATCTTTCCGGCCCTCGTCGCGCTGGTCCTCTACGCGCTGCTGCCGATCCTCCGCAACACCTACACCGGGCTCCGCCAGGTCGACCCCAGCATCATCGAGGTAGCGCGCGGCATGGGAATGACCAGCCGCCAGGTGCTCTTCAGCGTAGAGCTGCCGCTCGCCCTGCCGGTCATCATGGCCGGCATCCGGATTTCCACCGTCTGGACCATCGGCATCGCCACGCTGGTCGGACTCATCGGGGCCGGCGGCACCGGGGTGTTGATTTTCCGGGGGCTGAGGAGCTATCACATGGACCTGGTGACGGCGGGGACGATTCCCGCAGCCTTGCTGGCGATCCTCGCCGACCTGCTGCTCACCGGGGTCGAGAAATGGCTGACCCCGCGCGGCGCCCAGGAAGTCGGCAAGACCTGACGACCGCCGCGACCCACTGTTCTGACAGGGAGATTTCAGCATGACGCTCAAGAGCAAAGGCCTGATCCTCGCCGCCGTCTTCGCCGTCCTGGCCGTGGCGCTCATCGTGGTGGTCGTCACCCTCGAGACCGGCGGCGGCGACCGCCTCGAAGCCGGATTCGATTCGGAGTTCCTCACCCGTCCCGACGGGTACAAGGGCCTCAAAGAGGCCTACGACTTCGAGTTCGCCCGTCGCCCGGCCCATCTGGACCCCGGCATGATGTACCGCGCCGTCGCCGACGGGAGCGTCGACGTGATCTGCGGCTTCCTCACCGACGGGCGCATCGAGGCGTACGACCTGAAGGTGCTCGAGGATGACGAAAGCTTCTTCCCGCCCTACGACGCCGCACCGCTCATTCGCGGCGACACGCTCGAGCGCTATCCCCAGCTTCGCGACATCCTCAACAAGCTCGACGGAAAGCTCTCCACCGAGCAGATGCGGAAGCTCAACTACCAGACCGACCGCGAGGACGACCCGAAGCAGCCCCGCCAGGTCGCGTACGATTTCCTCATTGCCGAAGGGCTGATCAACGCGAACAACAAGGGCGACGGCTCCGCCGGCAGGATCGTCGTGGGCGGGAAGAACTTCACCGAACAGGACATCATCGGCGAGATGATGGCGTTGCTGATCGAGCACCACAGCAACATCGACGTCGGGCGGAAACTGTCGCTCGGCGGCACGATGATCTGCTTCAACGCCCTGCGCAACGGCGACCTCGACCTCTACGCCGAGTACACCGGGACCGGGCTGGTCAGCATCCTGGACCGCAAGGCCGTCAAGAGCTCCGAGGAAGCCTACGCCATCGTCTCCGAGGCGTTCGCCCAGCGGTGGGACCTCGCCTGGCTCGAGCCGTTCGGGTTCAACAACACATACACACTGACGATGCGCAAGAAACAGGCCGAGGAGCTGGGCATCGGCACGATCTCGGACCTCGCCGCCCACGTTCGCGGGAGCGCCGAATGAACGGCCTCTTTGCGGCGCTGGTTCCCTTCCTCGCGATTCTCAACCCGTTCGCCCTGTGCCTCTACATGGTCGGCGTGGTCGAGGATTTGGACATGCGCAGCTTCGTCCGCGTGCTCCTCGGGGCGAGCGTGATCTCCGTGGTCGCCTTCTGGGTCTGCGCCCTGGCCGGCGACTCGCTGCTGGGCGGGGTGCTGGGCATACGCCCGGCCGCCATGCGGATATTCGGCGGGATCATCTTCTTCGTCGTCGGGTACAACTACGTCCTCCGCGGGTTCCGTGCAACCGAGATGCTCCGCGGACGCGTCGAGGAGCTGCCCTCGGCGATCGCCCTGCCCTACATGATCGGGGCCGGGACAATCACCCAGGCGATCCTCGTCGGGAAACAGCACGTCTGGTGGGAGGCGATGCTCGTCCTCCTGATCGGCATGGCCGTCACCTTCGTCGTTCTGGTCGGCTTCAAGGTGGTCCACGACGGCGTGCAGAAGCGCAACGAGGCCGTCTTCGAACGATACGTCAACATCCTGGCGCGCCTCAACGGGCTGCTGATCGGCGCGATCTCCACGGAAATGGTCGTCTCCAGCCTGCACGCGCTCTGGGAAGGGCCCGCCCCCGCATCCTGAGGGCGGCGCGGCGACACGCACCGACGTCAGGGCGTCGTCGCCTCCCGCCGGACAAGCCGGTATTCGACGGTCGGCGTCTGCCCGGCAAGCTCGAGCTTGGAGTCAGGCGGGAAACGGACCTTCACGTCCCCCCGCCACCAGCTCGTCGTGCGGGACTTGTCGTTCTCCGTCAGCTCCACGTAGGCTTCGACCTGCTCGGGTCGGAGCCGCTCGACCTCCTCTCGCGGCCCGGAGATCAGCATCTGCTTGCGCCACTCCAGCGGGTCCTTGCGCTCGAGCGTGAACTCCCGCCACGTCCCGTCGGACGCCCACGCCGACGGCGAGAGCACCCTCACCGTCACGGGGATCGTCTTGGTGGCCGTCAGCTCCGCCACCTCGACGCGCACGCTGACCGTCTCGACCGCCGGCTCGACGCGCACGCCCTCGACGACGGGGTTTAACTCGGCCGTGATCGGCTTGGATGTGTCGGGAACGTTCCGCAGGTTGACCGTCTCGGTGGCGATCGCGGGCGACGGATCGCGGCTGAGGATTTCGCGCCACCGGCTCTCGGCGACGCGGACGCGGACCTCGGACGGAGAAATCACCGGCGGTCCGGCAAGCGTCGCGCCCGTGTAGTCGAACCGCACGTCTAGCGTTTCGGTCCGGATGACATCCAGGTGAACGTTGATCGTGCTCGGGCGGGAGGAAACCAGCGTCAGGCCCGCCTGCGTGATCCCGCCCGAGGCGAGAAGGACTTCCCGGGTGGGCACCGGGGTCGGCCCGTCGCCGGCGCCGTATCGGGAGACGTCGTACTCGATCATCTTCGGACGCCGGTCGAAACTCTCCAGGCTGGACATGCTGCCCTCGACGGTGAAGGTGAGCTCCACCTCCCGGTCGCTCAGCAGCGTCAGGTCCGGGTCCTCGGTCAGCAGGCGGACGGTCACCGTGAACTGGCGCTCCCGCGTGAACTCCATGTCCGCGTACACCCAGATCATCACCGTGACGATGACGACCCACAGCAGGTTGCGACCCCAGCGCATCCACCGTCGCGGCTGGGAGGCGTCGAATTGTCGCAGGAACCTCTTGCTCATTCCGATTCGGCCTTCGTGCGGGCGGCGCGGCGACGCCGACGGACGAGCTCCGGCGCCAGCAGGTTCAGCAGCATCTCCGGCAGGTTGTCGAGGTCCAGCCCGAGGTAGAGCTGGCCTTCACACGCCAGCGAGACGCGCCCGGTCTCCTCGCTGACGACCAGCACGACGGCGTCCGATTCCTGCGCCAGGCCCAGGGCCGCGCGGTGCCGGCTGCCGAGCGAGGGGTCCACCTCCTCGCTCTCGGCGAGCGGGAACTGGCAGCCCGCCGCGGCGACCCGTCCGCCGGAGACGATCACGCCCATGTCGTGCAGCGGGCTTCCCGGATAGAAGATCGTGTTCAGCAGCCCGCTGGACACTTCGGCGTCCAGCTCCGTGCCACCCTCGGCGACGGCGCCGAGCCCCACGCTGCGCTCGACGGCGACCACGGCGCCGATCTTGTTCCGCGCAAGATACGAGGCGCTGTCGACCAGCGACTCGACGATGTCCTCGATCTCGCCGCGCGTGCCCCGGAACAGCCGGGCCCGTCCGATCTGGATCAGGGCGCGGCGAAGCTCCGGCTGGAAGGCGACCACCCCCGCGAACGCCGCGAACAGCAGGAACTTCCCGTAGAGAAACTCGATGCGGTCCCACCCGTAGGCCTTGGGCAGAAGGCGGATGACCACGTACACCGCGCCCAGCACCAGCACCACGCCCTTGACCAGCCGGGCGCCGCGCGTGCCGCGCAGGAAACGCATGACCCAGTACACCACCAGCCCGATCAGCACCAGCTCCACCGCCACCACCCACAGCTCGTAGGTGGCGATGCGATGCCAGTAGGCGCTGATCGATCTCCAGACGTTTTCCAGCAGCCGGTTCATCCGCACTCCGCGCGCAGTCAAACCATCATACCGTATCCTACCCTAACGTATCGGCCGACGGCCGGTGTCGGCTGGAGACTTAGCCTGATTCGATCGCGCGACCGCCGGTCTCAGCCGTCCCGGCCGGCGCGTCGAACCGCGTCCGCCACCGCCACCGCCTGGCGCAGCGGCCCCACGTCGTGCACGCGGAAGATCGTCGCCCCCCGTTCCCACGTCCACAGGCACGCGCCGATCGTGCCGCCGAGACGGCGCTGTGGCTCGGGTTCGTCGGCGAGCTGCCCGATGAACCGCTTGCGCGACACGCCGATCAGCACGGGACGGCCCAGTTCGACGAGCGATTCCGTGCCCGCCAGCAGCGCCAGGTTGTGCTCGATGCGCTTGCCGAACCCGATGCCCGGATCGACGATGCACCGTTCGGCCGGCACGCCCGCAGCGACCGCGGCGTCGATGCGTCCGGCGAGGAAGTCGCGCACCTCCGCCACCACGTTGTCGTACTCCGGCTCGATCTGCATCGTCTTGGGATCGCCCAGCATGTGCATGAGGACGACCGCCGCGTGCCGCTCGGCCGCGACGCGGAGAATGTCCGGATCCTCCCGACCGGCCGAGACGTCGTTGACGATCTGCGCCCCCGCATCCAGCGCCCATGCGGCGACCTTACTGCAGGTCGTGTCCACGCTCAGCACGACGCCCGTGGTCGAAAGCGACGGCAGGACGCCCCCCAGACGGCGGATCTGCTCGTCGGCGTCCACGCGATCGCTGCCCGGCCGCGTCGACTCCGCGCCCACGTCGATGATCTCCGCGCCGTCATCGATCATTTCCTCCGCGTGTCGGATCGCCGCCTCCGCCGCCAGAAACTCCCCGCCGTCGGAGAAGCTGTCGGGCGTGACGTTCAGCACGCCCATGACGACAGGACGGCCCGTGCGGTGTGACTCCAGAATGTCGTGCAGGGTCGCTTTCATGCCCCCATCATACCCGCCGGAAGTTCCGGCTGCACCTGTGGGCGGGGCGGTCTCCACCAATTCGGCAGTGAAACCCCTGTCGAAGGCCAAACGAGGTTTTGGGCGTGCCTTCATCCGCACTTAACGGCCGGGAGGTACCCTTCAGGCGTTCCGATCGGGTTCGGAGGGACCCCGCGGGACGCATCGTTCGGCGATGTCCTCTGCCGCCCGAGGCGACGGAAAGGAAGGCCTGTCATGCGAGCGTACCGTCCGAGTCAATGGGGACTGGAACCCACTGGCCGGGAGGAGGAAACGCTTTTCCCGGAGGCCCAGCGGAAGGAACGGATCCGGTTGTATGCGGCACGGGTCCGGGAGGGCGTCGACCTGTTCGAGCTTCCCCTGGTCGGCGCGGGTGCAGCGGACGAGGCGGCGGGGGACGTCGCCGTGGGGGCCGACGGATAGGCGAAAGCGAGGGCGGGTTTTGCGATGCAGCGGCGGCGGACGGGCGGTATGCTCGTCCGCCGTGACCCGACCGGACCGATTCAATGACCGACGTTTCGTCGGGTGGGACGTCGGCGGGACGACCTCGGCCGCGGTGCTCGCCACAGCGGACGGGGGCGTCCTCGCGCGCCGCCGATGGAACTCCAACGCATCCGCCGGACCGGACGCGATGATCCGGGACTTCCTGGAGGCCGTCGAAGAGCTCGACGCGTCCGCCGTCGGCGCGGGCGTCAGCATCGGCGGACCGATGGACGCCCGGACGGGCACGATCAAGTCGCCCCCGCACCTGCCCGGATGGGACAACGTGCCGCTGGCGGACATCCTGAGCGACGCGCTCGGGCGGCCGGTCGTCGTCGAGCACGACGCGGCCGCCTGTCTGGAGGCGGAATGGCTGTGGGGCGCGGCGCGCGGCGCAACGCACGCCGCCTACCTCACCTGCGGAACCGGGTGCGGTGCAGGCGTGATGATCGACGGGCGCATCCTCCGCGGCCCGGCCGGGCAGAGCCCGGAAGCCGGGCATGTCCGCCTGGCGCCCGACGGCCCGGAGATGTTCGGCAAGTGCGGCTGCGTGGAGTCGTTCTGCTCGGGCGAGGGGATCGCCCGGCTCGCGCCGTGGATGTTTCCGGACCGCTTCGACCGGCCGGTCCCGACGCAGGAACTGGCCGCACTGGCGCGCGACGGCGACGCCTCGGCGCAGACCGTGCTAGGCGAAGCCGCCGACAGAACCGGTCAGCTTTGCGCGCTGCTGGCCGACCTGTTCAGCCCGCAGGTGATCGTGCTGGGGTCGCTGGCGAGGTATCTGGGGGACGAATGGGTCGCCCGGATCCGGGACGCGTTCGAGGCCGAGGCGCTGGAGGTCAATGCCGCCGACACGCGGATCGTCCCGGCCGGTCTGGGGGAGACGCTCCAGGATCTCTCGGCCGTCGCGCCGTGCGTGTTTCGCTCCGTCAAAGGCGGGCCTGCGTGAGTGTGGCGGGTTGCTGCATGGAGAAGGCCGGTGCGTGGTCGCCAAGCGCCCTGTCGCTCTGCTCGCCAGCCACTGTGGTGCATCCCACTGTTGTTACCCCGGTTCGGGGATCGGTCCCTGTCCCGGTCGTTCAGGCGGCGCCGGCGGGCTGATCGTCACACCGTCGGTCTCGGAATCCTCCTGCGTCTTTTTGCTCTTGGCGGCCTCGGCGTCGATCAGGTCTCCGACGGTCGGCTTGTGGAACTCCTCGCCCTTGACGATCCGCCGGACCTCTTCGGCGTCGAGCGTCTCGTGGGTCTGCAGCGCATCAGCGAGGCGCCTGAGCTGCTCGGCGTTCTGCTCGACCAGCTCGCGCGTCGCCTGGTACGCCTCGTCGATGAACCGCTTGATCTCCTGGTCGATCATCTCGGCCGTCTGGTCGGAGTACTCCTTGCCGCCCATGTCCATCGGCATGATCCGCCGGTCGTCGTTGGAGTAGTTGATCAGCCCCAGCCGGTCGGACATGCCCCAGTCGAGCACCATCTTCTTGGCGATCTCGGTCGCCTGGGCGATGTCGTTCTGGGCGCCGCTGGAGACGTCGTTGCAGAACACCTGCTCCGCCACGCGCCCGCCGAGCGACACCTTCAGCAGCGCCATGCAGTAGCTGCGGGTGTAGAGGTAGCGGTCCTTCTCCGGCAGGGAGAAGGTCGCGCCGCCCATCTGCCCGCGCGGAATGATCGACACCTTGTGCAGCGGGTCGGCCTTGGGGGTGAGAAGCTGCACCAGCGCGTGCCCGGCCTCGTGGAAGGAGGTGATCTCCTTCTCCTGCTCGTCGATCACGCGGCTCTTGCGGGCCCGCCCCCAGCGGACCTTGTCGCGCGCCTCCTCGAGGTCCGACTGCTCGATCGTCTCCTTGTCCTCCATCGTCGCGGCGATGGCGGCCTCGTTGACCAGCGCCGCGAGATCCGCGCCGGAGAACATCGGCGTGCCGCGGGCGAGGCGGTGCAGGTCCACGTCCGGCCCGCACTGCACCTTCTCGGCGTAGATATTGAGAATCTCGCAGCGCCCCTTGAGATCGGGCAGCGGCACGCTGATCTGGCGGTCGAACCGTCCGGGACGAGTCAGCGCCGGGTCCAGCACATCGGAGCGGTTGGTGGCCGCGATGACGATGACCTGGTCGGAGCTGTCGAACCCGTCCATCTCGACGAGGATCGCGTTGAGCGTCTGCTCGCGCTCATCGTGTCCGCCGCCGTTGAAGCCCATGCCGCGGCGGCGTCCGACGGCGTCGATCTCGTCGAGAAAGATGATGCAGGGGGAGGAGTCCTTGGCCTGCTTGAACAGGTCGCGGACGCGGGACGCCCCGACGCCGACGAACATCTCCACGAAGTCGCTGCCGGAGATGCTGAAGAACGGCACGTCCGCCTCGCCGGCGATCGCCTTGGCCAGCAGCGTCTTCCCGCAGCCGGGCTCGCCGATCAGCAGCACGCCGCGCGGGATCCGCCCGCCGAGGCGGGTGAACTTGCGCGGATTCTTGAGGAACTCGATGATCTCGGTGACTTCCTCCTTGGCGTCCTCGATGCCGGCGACGTCCTCGAAGGTCACCTGCGTGTGCTCCTTGGTCATCACGCGGTGCCGCGAGCGCCCGAAGCTGCCGAGGAAGCCCCCGCCTCCGGCGGCCGCCCCGAGGCGGCGGAACAGCAGGAACCAGATCACGAAGAAGATCGCCACCAGGAACAGCAGCTGCAGCAGCGGGCCCTCCCACCAGCTGCTGAACTCGTAGCGGTAACTGACCCGCCCCCCGAGGGCGCTGCGGAGCTTCTCGTCGAAGTTCTCGTCGGCCGCGTAGTTGTAGCGGACGAAGAACTTCCGCGGCGCGTCGGGGTCGACGCCCTCGACGTGCTGGGCGAGGGTGCCCTCGATCTCCTGCTCGCGAACGATCACCTCATCGACAATCTGCCCGTTGCGGACGTAGGACCAGAAGTCGGCCGGGGAGATCTCCTGGCGCTGGCTGAACCCGCCGCGGACGAGCATCAGCACGAGCAGACCGACCCCGATGATGATCACCCACGCCATGAGCGACCGCCCGAAGCGGTTCGGGGGCGTCGGCGGGCCCTGGTTCGGGCCTCGGTTGGGGTCCGGCGGCTGTTGGTTATTCATCGGCGACATCGCATCCTCGGGGAATATCCATCCATTATAAACGCCCGGGGCCGGCGGGAGGCGGTAAAACCGCCGGGCAGCGCGGAGCGGCACGGGGCGAGAGGAAGCGCGGCGTCGCCGGTGCGATCACCAGTCGGATTCCATCGTCTCGACGATGCGTCGCGCGGCGCGGTTGCTGACGTCCTCGCTGCCCTCGAAGAACTCCTCGTTGAGGGTCCTGTGCTGGATATACGTCCCGGCCACGCGGTAGTTCGAGTGATCGACCATGACCTTGCCGGTTCGCAGGTCCTTCCACGTGTAGCTCAGGACGTAGGTGATCTCCAGCTCGCGGGGGCGTCCGGTATCGGGGTTCGTGCTGAGAATCTGCTGCTCGACGCGGTCGATCCGTCCGCTGAGCAGCGTGTCGGCGCGCGTCTTGTCCGTCACCTTGTACGGCGTGACCTGCTCGATCCGCTTGGCGAGCGCCTCGGTCAGGCGGAATTCGAGCTCCCGCCGGTAGACGTTGTTGCCGCGCGTGAAAATGTCCACGGCGACGGTATCGACCGTTTCGGGATACGGGCTCTTGAAGCTGTAGCCCACCTCGGGATCGGCGGAGCACCCGGCGAGCATCGCCGCGGCGAGAAGCCCCGCGATCCCCATCGCCCGGCCCCGGACCGCGTTTCGCGTCGATCGCATCATGACTCTCCCGCCTCCGGCATCGCGGCCGGCTCGGCGCCCGCGTCCGTCGCTGGCGGGCGGACCGGCTCGCCGAGGCGCGCCAGCGCGTCGCGGGCGTCGCCCGCCCAGTCGGTCTCGCCGTAGGTGTCGATGACCTTCCGGTAGCAGAACGCCGCCGACGTCGGCCGATGGACGCGCTCGTAGAACCGGGCGGTCTCGAACATCTTGTGCGCCCGGAGATTGTGAATCTCCCAGAGGATCGCGTTGACGCCGGCCTCCTCGGCCCGACCGGGGTACTGCGCGGCGAAGGCGCGGAACCGCTGGTCCGCGTCGATCAGCGGCGTCGCGTCGTAGGCGATCCCGTGGAACGCCGCGTACATCGCCCGCGCCGCCTGCAGCATCGCGTGGGACGCCCGGTCGCTGTTGGGGAACGTGTCGACGAACTGGTCGTACGCGTCGACGGCTTCGTACCACTGGTCGCGCGAGTAGTGGTGGTCGCCGATGCGAAGCATCGCCTGCTGCGCCAGCTCGGTCCCCGGCGCGTGCTCGGCGATGCGGGTGAGAATCTCCAGCCCCTCGCTGCGGGCGGGAAGCCGGAAAACGTACGCCACCCGGCGCTTCCGCCCGTTGAGAAACGCGTCGGCGATCTCGAATTCGCGCCGAAGCGCGTCGTTGGCGAAGTCACCGTCCGGAAACTCGTCGAGCTGAAGCTCGAACCACTCGAAGGCGCTGTAGTAGTTGCCGCGGTCCATCTCCGCTGCGCCCGCGTAGTACATTGCCCGCTCGCGCATCGGGTCGTCCGGGTACTCATCCAGGAACCGCTCGGCCGCCTTGACGGCACGGCGCGACTTGCCTAGCTGCTGGAGCTCGCGCACCCTCGCAGCCTGCCCGGCCGGGGTATCCGCGCCCGGCTCGGCCTGGCGAACCCACTCGCCCTGGCGGAACTCGTACTCGGCCGCGCCGGCAATCCGCGGCAGCGCGCAGAGCACCGTCGCCGCGGCCAGAACGAACGAAATCCGGATCGGTTTCCATAACATTGACGACATCCCTGGTTCGACGGGCGAATCCCTCGCCCGCCCGATTCGCCGCGCATTATACTCCGGGCGAAGACCGCTGCAAGCGTCGGCTCAGCCGGATGTTGGCCCGATCGGCCGTCGCGAGACCGGGCGCACGTCGCAGAAGTTGAACCGTCCGTCCCGCAGAACCGTCCGCCCGCGCCGCACGGGGACCGGACGACGGAAGATCGGACCGTCGCAGACGAACGTGTGGAACTCCCCGTTCTCCCCGCACGGATCGACGCCGTCGGGAAGCTCAGCGAGCATCTTCGCGTCGTATTCCCTCCCGCTGAAGCGGCCGTCGAGCTGTTCGGTATCGACGCAGGTGACCAGCGCCCGGAACCCCTGCGAGCAGCACTCGGCCGCCAGTTCGGCGGTGTCTCGCCCCCACAGGGGGAAGATCGCCTGCATCCCGGCCTCGGCGAGGCGCTGCACGCGGTAGCGCCGCACGTCTTCCAGGAACAGATCCCCGAAGGCCACGGTCCGCACGCCCCGCCCGGCGAAATCCGCCAGGGTCCGCCGCATGCGTTCGGCGTATGCGCTCTCGCCGGCGTCGCGCGGAATCCGGACGACCGTCAGGGGCAGATCGGCGGCTTCGGCCTGGGCCTCCACCAGCGCCCGAAGGACGCCGTGCATGCTGACGCGGTCGTAGTCCTCGGTCATCGTGCTCAGCAGCCCGACCACGCGCACGTCCGGCGACGCCCGCAGCGCGTGCAGCGCCATCGCGCAATCCTTGCCGCTCGACCAGCAGAGAAGAACGTCCGTCATGCCGCCGGGTGTACCGGAATCACGGCGGATGGGCAACGCGAATCCTTGGAAGCGCCTGCTCAGGGGAAAATGCGGTACGCCGGCGGCTCCGAGCCGGTGAACCCGTAGTAGAGCGCCGCCGCGACGGCGTAGCCCAGCCCGCCCAGCAGGTCGCCCGCGATCAGCCCGATCATCAGGGGCTTGAACTTCTCGTACGACCGGCCGCCCCCAAGCCAGGTGACGAGCCGCTTGATCATCCAGCCCAGGAAGAACGAGAAGGAGCAGTGACCGGCCGGCCATTCTCCCCAGATGAGAAACAGGATCGGATGGATCGGCCACCAGGGCAGGCGAAGCCGCAGCAGGCTGGTGATCAGCACGAGCGCCAGCCCGATCCCCGCCGCCCAGAAGAACGTGGACTCCGGGCGAATGCTCATCAGGCGCCGCCAGCCGCCCATGGACCGCACCTCATCGAGCGTGCCGGTCGCCCGGAGATCCGAGACCACCTCCGACGCCGCCTCGAACGGACGGGCCGCCACCTCGCGGGTCCATTGCCCCTCGGTGATTCCCGCCTTGTAGTCGGCCCAGAGACCCGCGGGGATCGCCAGGCCCAGCGCGAGGACGAACGTGAGCATCCCCCACCGCGCCAGGCGCGCAGGGCGGACTCGGCAGGCGTCGCCGATCCGTATCCCATTCATCACGAACGGCATCAGCGACTCCGTCGGGTTGACCGCCAGCATGCTCACCACGACGCCGCTGATGACGATCGCCTCCGGTCCGAGGACGTCCCGGCCGTAGAATCCGACGAGCGCCGCCGTCGGCATCCACCCGGCGTAGATGAAGAACAGTCCCGCTTCCGCCGTCAGCCGGGCGACGCACACGTACAGGACCATCAACAGGACCACCACGCCCACGGCCACCGGCCAGTCGAGCCCCAGACGCGCCAGCAGCCAGACCAGCACGCCGGAGGCGACGATGAAGACTCGCGCCGCCCAGGCGGCGTAGCGGGGCACCTCCGGCGCCCGCGCGTCGCCGGACCGTGCGACCCGTCGCCACCCGCCCACGGCGGCCGCCAGGACGCGGGAATAGTACCGCCGCCCGGTATAGGCGATGATCAGCGCCAGCCCGAGATAGCTGCCGAAGAACTGCCACCCGCAGACTTCGCCCGTGATGAACGTGTAGCTCAGGTCCACCCCGAAGCGCAGCAGCAGGGCCCCGACGATCAGGTACACGAAGTGCGAGATGCCCACCGTGAAGCTGACGTCGGAGGCGAGGAAATATGCGAAGCCGATCACCGTCGGGTAGAGGGTCGGAAGGATGAATATCCACCACCGCGGCAACTGCTTGGCGTACGTCCAGTCGGCCATGATGGGATACACGTTCCACCGCAGCGGGATCTCGATGCTTCCCGGATACCAGGCGTGCAATGCGTTGACGGCGCGGATGGACAGCACGATCAGCAGCGCCGTCCAGAACAGCCCGTTGCGCGTCAGCGGCCGGGCGACGCCTTCGCCCCCCGGGTGCAGCACCGCGTCGGCGAAACGCGCAATCGGATAGCGGAGTCCCTCGTGATGAGCCCACTGGCGGTGGAGCACCAGCGACAGGCCGAACACTGCAGCAGCGGCGACCAGCAGAATCGCCGACCAGCTCGCCAGCGGCGCGGCCCACGCCGACCAGGGCACGTCCGACAGGGCGAAGTGCTCGTCCGGGCTGCCGCCGGGTGGGATGCACTCGGCGACTCGTTCGTCCCATCGGCCGTCGGCGGGCAGGAGTTCTCCCGGCAGGTAGTCGATCAGCTCGTTGCGCTGCCATCCGGGCTCGGTCCGCTGGTAGTGGGCGGGCAGCACCTGGATGACGGTGAAGAACCGCATCAGCCCGTTGGAGGGAATGCTGCAGGCGATCAAGCTCAGCGCGACGACCGTCGCCAGCTCGCCCGCGCGCAGCCGCCATGCCGCCCGCAGCCGCGAGAGAACCGGGTTCAACCCCAGAGAGACCAGGATGAGCGGCCCGAAGATGCTGATCGGGAAGTAATACGTGACGAGCGACGGGAGGCGCAGCACGCGTGCGTTGAGGTAACCCAGTCCGCCGAGCAGGACGCCTGACAGCAGACCCAGGATGACGGCACGAACGGTCACGAACGGTCGACTCCGTCACCTCCCGAAGGTGGTCGCGCTCCTTCCGGCGGCGCGGGATATCACGACGCAGCGGGTCGGGTCGTCGCCCGCCACGCCTCGGCCCCGCGCACGGGCCTGCCCGTGATCTTCCGGAGGGCTTCGTTGAGCTCGCCGGGAATCCGCGTGCGAGCCCAGGTGTTGAACTTCCGACCGAACAGCCCGATCAGCGGCTCGACGGCGCGGGCGTCGCCGATCTCGCCGAGCGCGATGACGGCCGCCTCAGCGACCGTCTCGTTCTTGTCGTCCAGGCATGCGATGAGCGGCTCGACGGCGGACTCCATGCCGATCCGCCCTGCCGCCCGGCAGGCGGTCCTCTTCAGCCACGCGTTGCGATTCTCCTCGCCGAGCAGCGGCAGGATGACTTCGGCTACCTCGGGCGAATCGACGCCCGTCCGCCCCAGCGCCTCGACGGCGTAGTGGTTGCCCTTCTGTCCGTCCGTTCGGAGCAGCTCGACCAGGGGCCCGGCCGCTCGTTCTCCGAACGCACCCAGCGCCCGCGCTGCGAACGCGCTGACGTAGCCCGTCCCGCCCTCCTCGCCCGTCAGGCGGACGACCAGCCCCTCGACGGGCGCTTCTCCGGACGCCTTGCCCGCCTCGGCAAGCTCCGCCAGGCCTTGCGCCGCCGCCTTGCGCACGACCGGATCCTCGTCATCGAGCAGCTTGACGAGCACGCTCCCGGCCGGCTCGGCGCCCGCTGCGCCCAGCATCCGCGCGGCGTGGTAGCGGGCCGAGGGCGAGTCTGACGCTGCCAGCTCGGCGAGCTGGTCGGCCGTCGGCGACTCGATCGGCGGGACTTCCCTGCGGAACGCCGCCTCGCGGTAGATACCGTCGCTGTAGTAGTTGACGACCGGCTCGTACCAGCCTTCGACGAACAGCACGTCGCCGGCGCCGACGTTGCGCACATAGGTATCCCACAGCCGATCCATCGTCCGCGGATCGGTCGCGACGCAGCTGAACGCGCGGGGGTACAGCGCGCGGACGGTCTCGGGACAGCCGATCTCGTCGACGATCGCTGTCTTGTACGTCGGCGTGAACAGGTGGTAGGCGTCGTTCTCGTGCTCGGGGATAATCAGGACGTCCGGATGGCGCTTCTGGACGGCCTCGATGATCCGCGTGGGCATGGTCCAGGGAATCCGCGGGTCGGGCTTCTTCGTACCGTACGTGCCCCACGGGTCCCACGAGCCGGGGTAGACATTCGAGTCGAAGTAGAAGATGCTCACGCCCCAGCGCTCCTTGCAGTACTCGATCTTCCGCGAGAGGTGCTCGACCGGCTCGGGCACGTCGCGATGCCAGAACCGCGCGTACGGACGCACGCCGAGGGCGATCTCGGTCGGGCGGATGCACAGCCCGACCTTGAGCCCGGCGTCGGTGAACTTCGCGATGAACTCGTCCGAGTACCGCTCCATCTCCGGCGAGATGAACGACATCTCGTGCGGGTTGCCGATGTAGCTCATCGGGTGCCAGTACTCCTGGCCTTCCAGGTCCCAGATGATCACGCCCTGCGCGTCGTGCTTCCTGAGAATCTCGACGGCGCGGTCGGCGTACTCGAGCATGCCCTCGCGGAACGCCGCCAGCCCCTCCTCGGTGAACACGTTGTTGTCCTTGCCCTTGCCGAAGAGATACCCGCGGGGGTTCGTCTCCCATCGCCGGAACGGGTGACACAGGAACAGGCGCCCGATCGGGCGGCGGTCGTCCCATTCCAGCGCCATCGGCCGGGCCTCGCGGACGTGCTCCACGAGCCCGGCGACCAGCTCCGCGTCCGGGGCGTCGGCCGGGACGAAATTCAGGGAAACGTGATACTCGTCGCTCTCGCCCGGCGGGATCGGTCGGCCGGGAATGTGGAAGTACCGGTCCGTGGCGATCGGATGATGAGGCCACTGCTCGTGCGGAATGGACAGCCCGATCGCCGTCGGTCCGTCGGGGTCCTTCGCGTCGGCCGGGCCGTACGCGAGATTCACCGGACGCTTCACCTCCCAATTGCACAGGGCGAGCACGCCGTCAGCGAGACGGACCTTGCGATAGCCCATGGCGCCGTCGTTGTCGATCGCGCCGTGCGGACGGCCGGGCAGATTCAGACGCAGCAGCGAGAGCTCGAGCCCGTCGATCTCCCTGTCACTGTGATTGGCAACGCGGATGCGCAGATCGACCCGCCGCCCGTCGACGGCATACGTGCACGCCACCTCGCCCCACCCATACCGCAGCGTCCGCGTGTCGCCGTCGGCGGCGCGCTTCACGTCGCCCAGGTCGGCCTCGACGTGCTCGGGCAGCGGATCGGGGGCGGCGTACAGCCAGGGCTTGTCGCCCTCGGCGGCGTCCCCGGACTGCGGCTGGCGGAGAAGAACCTTTCGAACCTCCGGCACGCCTCCCCCGTCGGCCAGCAGGTCGGCGCCGGCGTAATGCAGGCCTTCCAACCCCTCCGGTCCGAGCCGGATGTCAGGCTGTGCCGAATCCTGCCCCGAGCAGGCGGCCGCGAGGATCAGCAGGGACAGGACGGAAGCGGCGACCATGTTTCTCGAAGACGGCATGACATGCTCCTTCTTCCATGGCGACCCGGCCGGATTCCGCGGCGGCGGGTCGTCGGGTCGCGGCGGCGAAGTGCTCGCCGACGATTCTACCGCCCGCCGGTCCGATGACAAGCGGCCGCCCGGCATCGACGTCCGCGGGCGAGGACTCTCCGGGAGGAAGGTGACGCGCCGCTCCCGAGTCCCCGTGCGGGGGAAGTCCTTGTGGACCCGCCGGGCGTTGCGATAGGTTTGTGCGTACGAGATCGAACCGTCATCGGCCGAGACCTGCAGGGAGAATCCGGACAACATGCCGACCACCACGAACGAACACGCGGACGGGTACCGCGGCATCTGGTTCACCCTCGACCAGTTCTCCGAGTACGGCGACAAGTACTCCGGCGGACTGGGCACCTACACAGCCAAGCACGTGCCGCTGGCGCTCCACGCGCCGTCGGCGAACAGGACGTTCTTCGTCTACGGCGGGACCCCGCGGGACGGCGAGCGGCACCTGCTCGCCATGGCCGGGTGCTACGACCACGCCCGGCACGTCGTGACCCGTCCGACCATCGTCCACGACAAGCAGGGCGTCGACGATCCGCACGACAACCCCTCCATCGCGCTCGCCGAGGACGGGCACGTGTGGGTCTTCGTCTCCGGGCGCGGCCGCCACCGGCCGGGCTTCAAGTATCGCTCGGCCGAGCCGCTCAGCGTCGAGCACTTCGAGCGGGTCCGCGAGGAGGAGATGACCTACCCCCAGCCGTGGTGGATCGAGGGCGAGGGGTTCCTGCATCTGTTCACCATGTACACCGGCCTGCGCGAGCTGTACTGGAACCGCAGCGACCCGACGGGACGCACCTGGACCGAGGCCCGCAAGCTCGCGGGGATGGAGGGGCACTACCAGACCAGCCGACAGCTCGGCCGGCGGGTGATCACCGCATTCAACCGGCATCCGGATCAGCAGCCCGACCGACGGACGGACCTGTACTACCTTGAGACCGACGACCTCGGCGAGACCTGGCGGACGGTGGACGGGCGAGCCATCGCCCCGCCGCTGGTGGACCCGGCGTGTGCGGCGCGGGTCCACGACTACGCGGCCGAGGGTGCGCTGGTGTACATGAAGGACATCGCCTTCGACGCCGCCGGTCGGCCGGTCATTCTGCACCTGGTCAGCCGGGACTATCGGCCGGGCCCGGGCGGGGACCCGCGGGTGTGGACCGTCGCCCACTGGCGCGGGGACGGCTGGGCCAGGCGGGAGATCACGCGGTCGACCCACAACTACGACATGGGCTCGCTCGACCTGTCCGACGACGCCTGCTGGCGGATGATCGGCCCGAGCGAGCCCGGCCCGCAGCACTGGGGCGCGGGCGGCGAGGTGGCGATCTGGCACAGCCGCGACCACGGCGACACGTGGACCATGG
>CAZADC010000029.1:0-17261 GCA_964483755.1 uncultured Planctomycetaceae bacterium
GGATCAGACGCTCGACCAGCCCGACCGAAGCTTCCGGCTCCTCCGGGCGGATCGGCGCCCGCCCGGCGCCCATGACCAGCTTGACGCTCGCCCCCACGTCCCCCAACAGACGAATCCGTCGGACCGTCCTCTCGGCCGCGTCGGGATGGTCGAAGAGGTGCGGGGAGCAGAACATCCTCGCCACGCCCGGGCGAAGCGACCGCAGGCGGTCCTCGCAGAGCGCCAGGTCGTCAGCATTCACGCCGACGCGGGCATTCTGGCCGCCGTGCAGGACAGGATCGGCCTCCACGCCGAGCCCTTGAAACGGACGGGCGGACAGGGGGTTGTCCGCCACCTTCAACACGATCGGATGCACGAAGCACTCACTTCCTTGCGGCGACTCAGCGGCCTGCCGAAGACGGTCTCTGTGTCAACTCGGCCTGGACACGAAGCTCAGGGCACGACCCCCACGTCCGCCAGACGGAAACTGGTCCCGCGGCAGCCGGGCTGCCCGCCATGCACGACCTCCAGCTCCATCGTGTGCCGGCCGCGTGGCAGGTCCTGGGCGACAGGGACGAACCGGTACCATCCCTCATCGCCGCACCACTCGGGGCGGTCCAGCTCGATCACGCGCCACGCGCCGTCGTCGACGCGAACGCGGAAGTCGGCGGAGGTCTGCCCGAAGTCCAGCCCGATCAAAGCGCCGGTGCCCTCGAATTCAAAGCCCGCCGTCGCCCCGACGGCGCCCGTGTCGAGTACGAGGTCCATCCACGGGTTGCCCAGCCACCGCCGCAGCAACCAGGGCCCGTGGGTTCGGACGGCCTCCGGTCCGAGGCGGTATGCGCCCTGCCAGTGTCCGGGATCGACCGGCTCGGGCAGGTCCTCCCCGCCCCGCATCGGCCCCGACGCCCGCGAACTCAACAGCTCGGCCCGAAGGAACTCGCAGACCGCCTCGGCGTAGATGGCGCTGCCCCACGGGCTCGGGTGGACGCCGTCGGGCAGCCACTGCTCCCAGCGGATTCGGCCGGCCTGCAGCTGTAGCAGGGCGTGGAGGCCCATCCAGACCGACCCGATCCGGTAGCGCTCCGCGAGCTGCTCGAACTCGGCCACCGTGTCCGGCTGGCGTCCGGCGAGCAGATCGTCGTACATCGTCCGCCCGAACGCATACGTCAACACCACGTCGCGTCCCGCGGCGACGAGCTTGCGCAGCAGCCCCTCGCGGCTCTTCATCCGCCGCTCCGTCGGCACTTGGCTGTCGTTCACCGCGTACTCGACGAAGACCAGATCACATCCACGCTCGATGATATCCCTTTCGCAGCGAAAGAGCCCCGACTCGCTGCCCGTCGCGCCGATGGCGGCGTTCTCCAGAACGATCCGCGCCTTCGGAAACGACTCGACGAGCCACGAGCCGACCCCCTCCGGCCAGTTGCTGCCCCCGCGTCCGTCTGTGATCGACCCGCCCAGGAAGCCCACGCACAGTCGCCCCCCATCCAGCCGATCGGCCGTGCGGCCCAAGGAGTCACGGTGATTAACTATGTCCATGTGTTACTTACTCGACGCCTCGCCTGTCGGCACCGCCGACGGGCATCCCGTCCCCGCCGGCGAATTGGAGGCGAGATTGTACAGCCGCCGGCTGCGTACACAAGACAATCGTGCAAAACCGTCGCAGGGCTTTCAGCGCCGGCCGAATTCGTCGCGGGCCCACTCCCAGAACGGATACCGGGGATAGTGCGTGCTGAACCGGTCGATGATCGAATGGCTGACGTGCCAGGCAGGCGTGGAGTCCGACCAGTAAATCGCGTCCATGTCGATCCACCGCGCGGATCCGTCGTGCAGAGCGGCACAGAAGCCGTCCCCGTGCGCCGTCGAATTCGCCGGGCCGCCCCAGTCGAACCATTCGTCGACGCTCAGAATCGGCGAAACCCGTGCGGCGGTCTGGTCCGCCGGGCCGTCCATGTACAGCAACGACCGACGGCGGATGGCCTCGGCGTTGGGGGCGTCCGGATTCAGCGCCCACGCGCTGCTCGTGCAGAACTTCCCGGCGTACGTGATGTGCGTGTACCCCCAGCGGTCGTCGCCGCTCAGCAATGTCGAGGCGATCTTCGGGCTGGTCATTCCGGCGTTCAATCCGTGGCTGTGATAGGCCGGGCAGAACAGCGCGCTGTCCACCGCGGCCTCGGGCGACGCAGGCAGCATGCCCTCCCGCACCAGCAGCCCCATGCCGAAGTGCTGCAGCGCATTGCCCTCGTGGCTGTTGCGCACCGCGATCCGCACGAGCGGCTGGATCATGATCGGATACACGCCGTCGTAGTCCGTCGCGTAGATGCTGGCCGAGCTGACGATGTGCCGCTGGTTCACGAGGCACGCCGCGCGCATGGCCAGCTCCTTCGCCTCGCGCAGAGACGGCACGAGAATGCTTACCAGCAGGGCGATAATCGCGATGACCACCAGCAGCTCGATGAGGCTGAAGCCGGCGCCCCGTCGCGCCCGCAAGCCTCGCCCGACCGCGTGCGCCGCGGCCGTCTTCAGCACCCGCGTCGTCGCCCACCGGACTCTGCACAACATACGGTTATATATCGATGTGCACATGGTCGCCACGCGCTCCCGCGGATATGCCGTGCCTCTTTCACCATATCATCGTTCCGCCTGCGCGTCGCGGCCCTTTCGCCGAGGCAACGCGCCCCTACATCTCGCCGTCCAGTCCCAACATTTGCGCGATCCGATCGAAGTCGGCAAGACTGTAGTAGTCGATCACCACCCGCCCGGTGTTCTTGGCTCGCCCCGTCTTGATGGACACCCGCGTTCCGACGGCGCGCGTCAGGCGGTCCTCCAGGTCCCGCACGTACGACGGCTTGGAGGACGGCTTGCCGCCTGCGCGAGTCTCTCCCGGCGTTGCGTCAGCTGTTGCAGCCCCTACCAGACCCTCGGTCTGACGGACGGAGAGGTCCCACTCCACGACCTTGCGCGCCACGGCAGCTTGCCTGCCCGGCCGGTCCGTCAGGGCTGCCAGGACCTTCGCGTGCCCGAAGCTGAGCTGCCCGCCGGCGACCATCTTCTGCACGTCTTCATGCAAGTCCAGCATGCGCAAGTGGTTAGCGACTGCGGAACGCGACTGGCCCAGTCGCTCGGCCGCCTCGGCCTGCGTGAGCTGGAACCGATCCATGTACTCCCGGTACGCAGCCGCCCGCTCGATGGGGTTCAGATCGGACCGGTGAATGTTCTCGATCAGGGCCCATTCGAGCATCTGCTGGGGGGCGGCCTTGCGGACAACGCACGGCACGGCCTGGAGACCGGCCGTCTTCGCCGCCCGCAGACGCCTCTCACCCGCAACGAGGACGAACGGCTTGTCGGCGTCCTCGCCCGCCCGTGCGACGACGAGCGGCTGGATGATTCCCTGCTGGCGGATCGAGTCGGCGAGCTCCGCGAGTTCCCTCTCGCTGAAGGCCCGTCGGGGCTGGTACGGATTGGCGGCGATGTCGCCCGGCGGAATCTCGATCGGCCCGGCGGCTTCGGAAGCTTGCACCGGTTGACGCGGCTGAGACGCGCCGGACGCTTCCGTCGCCGCGTCTTCTCCATGTGGCGGGGGATTCTGTCCTTCGTAGTGCCCCTCGTCAACCGGGACCTCGAGGGACGAGCCGATCAGGCTGGACAGGCCTCGCCCGAGACGGGGACGATTGCGGGAGGACTTCGCGTCGGAGGGCATGCGGGACTCCTTTCCCAAAGTGTTCCACGTGGAACGTCTGCGATGGAGAGGAGAATACAGGGACTGGGGTTCGACGGCAAGTCAAAACCGCTTCATTGTCATGTTCCACGTGGAACTTCGGCGTCATGCCCGCCAGGCCAGCCACTTCGCGTGGACCAGCAAAGCCCAAAGCCGGTGCTGATGATCGGCCTTGCGCCCCAGGTGGTCGTTCAACAGTCCCCACACCGCCTCCGGCCGGACGATGCCCGCCTGAAGAAAGCCCGGGTCGGTGAGCGTCTCCACCATCGTCTCCCGCAGCGGTCCCCGCAGCCACTCCGCCAGAGGCAGGGCAAATCCCCGCTTCGGCCGATGGAGCGTCTCCGCCGGGAGCAGATGCCCGAACGCCTCCCGCAGGATCGCCTTGCCCCACCCGCGGCAAAGCTTCAGCGAGGTGGGCAATGACAGCCCGAACTCCAGAATCCGCCTTTCCAGCAGCGGCGAGCGAAGCTCCAGCGACGACGCCATGGACGCGATGTCGGTCTTGACCAGCAGATCGTCGGGCAGATAGGTCAACACGTCATGACGCTGCGCCCGACTCGCCTCGTCCGGCGACTCGCCTTCCTCGTACAGGTCGCTGAACCACCGCGCGGGTGCATCCAAATCCACGGCCTCCGCAAAGTTAGCCGTGAAGAGCCTTTGCAGCTCATCCGGCGGGAACAGGCCCCGATAATGCAGATACTGCAGCGCCGGCGGCCTGCCCAATCCCTCCGCAAACCGCACCAGTCGCCTCAGCCTGCTTCGCTCCGCCCGGGGCGCAATCATTCCCGCCAGCCCCGCCGCCACCCGGACGCCGAGGTACTTCGCCGGGCTCATCGTCTCCGCCAGGTGCATCGCCCGGTACCGATCATATCCCCCGAAGGCCTCATCGCCGCCGTCGCCGCAGAGGGCCACCGTCACGTGCTCCCTCGCCGCGCGACAGATCACCTCCGTCGCCAGCGCGCTCGAGTCCGCGAACGGCTCGTCGTACATCCCGACAATCCGGTCCACCGCGCCCGCCGGGTCCGCGGTCATCAGGACATCGGTATGCTCCGACCCGCAGTGCTGCGCCACCGCCCGCGCCGTCGGCCTTTCGTCATATCCCGCGTTTGCGAATCCGGCCGTGAAGGTCCGCACGCCTCCCGTCCTCCCGGCCGCCTTGCACATCAGAGCGGTCACGATCGAAGAGTCGAGCCCGCCACTCAGCAGCGCGCCGAGCGGCACGTCCGCGGCCATCAACTTCTCGACGGTCTGCGGCAGCGCCTCCCGCAACCAGTCGACAGGGTCCGCATCGACCAGCCCCCCACGGTCCGGCGGCCTCCAATAGCGGACCGGGTCGCCCATCCCGTCGGGCCCGGCCACAACGTACGACCCCGCTGGCAGCTTCCGGACGTCCCGCCAGGCCGTGCGGGGGGCAGGAATATAACCTGTTGTATAATAGTATATTACGGCCCCGGGATCGGCTTTAGCATTGATATCCGGATGCGACAGAACGGCCTTCGCCTCGGAGGCGAAGACGATCCGGGCATCCCTTACCGCATACCACAGCGGCTTCTGCCCGACGGGGTCCCGGGCCAGCAGCAGGCTCCCCTCCTCGCCATCGTACAGCGCCAGGGCGAACATCCCCTCCAGGTCACCGAGCCGCGCCGCCCCGCCGCCCGCGAGCACCTGCAGCACGACCTCCGTGTCGCCGCGCGTCCGGAAGCCGACGCCTCGCCCCTGCAGTTGCTCCCGCAGCGCCCCGTAGTTGTAACACTCGCCATTATAGGCGATTACGTACCGGCCGCCGGGGTTTGTCATCGGCTGGCGGGACGCCTGCGGGTCGATCACGCGGAGGCGTCGAAATCCGATGGCCAGCCGTCCGTCTGTCGAGAGGTACTCCCCCGGCTCGTCGGGCCCGCGGTGGACCAGCCGCGACGCCATGGCGCGGGCAATGTCCATCCTGGCCGTCGCGCCCGTGAAGCAGAATTCCCCGGCGAATCCGCACATATCGCTTTCCGAGAGCAGGCCGTCCCGCTCAGGGCGCCGAGGCGGCGCGAAGGATCTCGGCAAAGCCCTCGTTTTCCGGAAGTTCAAGCAGCGCCTGGAATTGCGACTCTTCCTTCCACACGACGTCTCCGTTGGCGAACAGGACGTTCCGCCCCCCGGGGTGATTGCCGGCCCGGTCGCAGACGCGGATGCTGCTGGTCACGCCCTCGGTCACGGTCCGCACCGGTCGGTAGAAATACCCGGGTTCCCGCGACCGGTCGCCGGGGCACAGGAGCATGTCCACAGGGATCGCATCGGCGTCGCCAACGGCCTCCAGGGAAGGCGGCAGCTGTCCGCCGTAGATGCTGCGGTAGGCCTCGATCCCGCGATGGATCACGCCGAGCTGCTCACGGCACAGACGCTGACGGAACCGCCGCTGGCCGTAAATGTATGTGGGAATCGCCGTCAGTCCGCCGATGACCGCCGTGACAACCAGCACGCCGCCCAACGCCTGCGCGCCGCTGGCGGCGATCTGCCGGAACGGAAGCGCGAACATCGCCCAGAGCACGAGCAGATACAGCAGGACCAACGTCGCCAGCCCGAGCACCATCGCCACCGGCCCGAGGTCCACTTCCGCATGGCTGCCGACAGCATTGAAGAACACGGCCACGATGCCGCCGCCGACCACGCCGGCGAACAACGCCAAGGCCACGGCGACGACGCACCGTCCCATCCCTGTCTTACGCCGGTCCTGTCGCTTCAACAGCGCGCGACGCAGCAGCCTGGCGCCCACGTACAGCGCCACCACGGCGGCAACAACCATAATGGGCAACTGCCAGATCGCCTGGTACCGTGAGATCAGTTCGCTCATCCAATTCGTCTCCCGACGTGTTGCAGCAGAGGGCCCGGGCCGCGCCGGGCGCCTCGAACCATATCGACATTGTCGTCATCTGACAAGCCCGGCTTCACTGCATTGGCGGCGGCGCCGAAGCTTGCCGCCGGCCGAGCGACCATCGCACGATGCGCCGGATTGCCCTTGTCAAAGCTCGGGCCGGCGCGTATTTTCCGGGCCATCAGCGTCCTGCCCGATACGCGGAGCCAGAGCTTGATCGTCGTCCTGAACCTCTTTGACATCATCCGCGGGCGCGAGGCGGAATACGCCGAGTATCTTCGCCGCGTCCAGCCGATTCTGGATCGCTTCGGCGCCCGGGTGCTCCTGTACGGGCGGACGCGGATGGTCTACATGGGCGCGTGCACACAGGAATTCTGCGGGCTGATCGCCTACGAAAGCCTCGAATCCCTGCGCCGCCTCAGCCACGACGGCGAATTCGCCGCGATCCGCCCCCTCCGCGACCGCTCCACCCGCAACTACGTCCTGACCGCGATCGAGAATTTCCCGAGCATGAACGCGGCGGCGGAGTTCCTCGAGAACGGCCGGGAGGGATGAACCCCGCCGCGTCGGACACAACCCGCCGCGAAGGCGATGCCGCCATGCCCGCCCTCGGTGACCGCGACAACATCACGCTCATCGGCATGCCCGGCGTGGGCAAGAGCACGGTCGGCGTGCTGCTGGCGAAGGCGACGGGGCGGCGCTTCCTCGACACCGATCTCGTCATCCAGACGCGCGTCGGCGAATCGCTGCAGCACATCCTCGACACCCGCGGCATGGTGGCGTTCTGCCGCATCGAGGAGCAGGTGTTGCTGGACATGGACGTTCACTCGTCCGTGATCGCCACGGGCGGGAGCGTCGTCTACTCGGCCGCGGCGATGGGGCGTCTGAACCACACCGGACCGATCGTGCACCTCGACCTGCCGCTGGACGCCCTGGAGCGGCGGATATCCGACCTCGAGACGCGCGGCGTCGTGCTCGGGCCCGGAAGGACCCTCGCCGACCTCTACGCCGAACGCCACCCGCTCTACGAAGCCTGGGCGGACCTGACCGTCGACTGCTCGGGCAGGACGCAGGACGCGATCGTCACGGAGATCCGCCGCCGGCTTGCGCCGCGCGATCGATGAGCCGGCGGGCGAGCGCCTGCGCCTGCTTGGGCGTTTCGACCTCCTCGTTGAGCTGGGCGTCCCGCACGGCCGCGAGGATTTTCCCCAGGCGCCGCCCCTGCGCCAGGCCCATGCTCTTGAGATCGTCGCCGGTCAGCAGCGGCGGGGGATTCACCTGCTCCGGCGGGATGCCCGCGGCGCGGGCCTCGATGCGCCGGGCCTGTTCGTCGGCGCCCGTACGGCGCTGCTCCTCCACACGCCATATCTTCAGCAGCCGGTGGAACTCCTCGCTGGCCATCAGCCGCTTGAACCCGCACAGCGGCGCCTCCGCGGCGTCCCGCCAGCCGTCACGCCGCTCGGCCAGGAAGCACAGCGCGTCGCGGAAGTCGTTGCTGGCGCCCCAGCGGCGACAGATGCGGCGGATCGAGCGGGCGGGCATATCCAGCATCCAGGCGGCGAAGATCAGGGTTGCGTCCCGCTCGCCCGCGAGCGCGTCGACGCGCTCGAGCCCCGCCGACCAGCGCTGCGGCGGGGCGAACAGCTGCGGGACAATCGCCTCGGCAAGTCTGAGCTCGCCCATCAGCGCGAGCGCACCGGCAGCCGAGTCGCGATCGAACATCTTGCACAGCTCTTCGTGGACCCGCTCGCCGCTGATCGAGGTGATCTTCGGCGCGTGCCGGCGGATCGCCTCACGCGTCGCGTCGTCGATCCGGAAACCGAGGCGCACGGCGAACCGCACCGCACGGAGCATCCGCAGGTAGTCCTCGCCGAACCGCTCATCGGGACAGCCGATGGTGCGGACCACGCGATGCTGCAGGTCCTCGCGCCCGCCGACGTAATCGATCACCTTGTCGGCGAGCGGGTCGTAGAACATGCCGTTGATCGTGAAGTCGCGCCGCAGCGCGTCGGCCTGCGGGCTGGAGTACTCGACGCTGTCGGGGCGGCGGTGGTCGCTGTAGTCCGCCTCGCTTCGGAAGGTGGTCACCTCGACCTTGCACTTGCCCCGCATGACCATCGCCACACCAAACTTCGCCCCGACCAGCAGCACGCGCCGGAAGAGCTTCCGCACGTCCTGCGGGGTGGCGTCGGTGGCGACGTCGTAATCGGCCGACGGCTCGCCGAGGAGCATGTCCCGCACGCATCCCCCGGCCAGCAGGGCCTGGAAGCCCGCCTCGCGCAGGCGCTCGAGCACCCAGACCGCCGTCGCCATGTCCGATTCCTGCGCCATGGGCGACGTTATACCGCGCGTCCGCCGGCGCGATCAGCCCTTTTGCGCGGAGGTGGCGTAGCGGGTGTTGCGCCAGGTGACCGTCGCGCCCCGCCGGAGCTTGCCGATCGCCATCACCAGCGCCACGAACGTGACGGCGTACCCGAGCAGGTAGCTCCAGCACAGCTCGCCCCGCGCGCCGGCGAGGCGGTAGAAGCGGTACATCACCGTGAGCTGCGCGACGAGTCCCGCGCACCCGGCCGCGCCGACCGCCCACCAAAGACCGTTCGGCTCGGCCCCGACGCCGCCGAGCGTCGTCCCCAGCACGGCAGCGACAAGCGGCATGTACCCCATGAACACCAGCAGCAGCAAAGACGCCGTCAGCCGCTTGAGCGTCCCGAACGTCCCGTAGAAGATGCGGCTCCAGCCGCGAAGAATCGTCCGCAGCGACTCGTACATCCGCACGCGGTAGAGCCCGGCGTTCTGCACCACGCGGAGGGTCAGCCCGGCCTGCTTGACCCGACAGGCCATGTGCATGTCCTCGTTGACCTGGTCCCGGACGGCCTCGTGCCCGCCGACCGCGTCGTAGGCCTCCCGCTTGATGAGCATGAACGCCCCGTTGGCGTAAGCGTGGGGCGACTTCGGGCTGTTGACCAGGTCCGGACGGAACCAGATCATCATCACGCCGCTGGCGATCGGCTGGACGATGTTCTCCCAGAACGTCCTCATGTCGTGGCGGGGCAGGACGCTCAGCAGGTCGGCGCCCCTCTCGCGGGCGTACTCCATCGCCGTCGATAGCGTGCGGGGCGAATCCTGCCGGCAGTCGGCGTCGATCATGCACATCCACTCGCTCTGCGACGTGGCGATGGCGTGGTGCATCGCGTGGTTCTTGCCGCACCAGCCATCGGGCAGGTGGTCGATGCTCACCAGACGGACGCGATCGTCCCGCTCGGCGAAGCTCTCCACGATCTCGGCCGTGGCGTCCTCACTGCGATCGTCGCCGACGACGATGTCGAAGTCCGGATAGTCCTGGGCGAGCATCGTCTCGAGGCAGGCGCCGATGTTCTCCTGCTCGTCCTTGGCGGCGACGAAGACGGTGACGTGGGGGGCGTCGGACGGCGGGCCGGGGTGGTCCGGCGTGAGGATCGACGCGCGGCCTTTCTCGCGCGAGATGCGGACGTGTCGGTACGCCCACTCCAGCGTGATCAGGCTCACGAGCACCAGCAGCACGATAGCGAGAACGTACATCCGATTCCTTCGCTTGGGTTCGCGGCGGAGTCTCGACCCGCTACGTCTTGCGGCTCGCGCGCCAGGCGTCCTGGGCGGCGGCCAGCACTTCGCGCGCCGACACGTGGTGCGCCTCGGCCGCGGCGAGACACTCGGCGAACTCGGGGGAGGCGGTGACGGTTTCGTCTCCCCGCCGCCCGATCTTGACGCGGATCGGCCCGTACGGCGTCTCGACCGTCTCGTGGGAGCGGTGGAGTTTGCTGCGCCGGCAGGTCCGGCGTCGCACGCCGAACGTGGTCGTCTCGATGAACAGGATCGTCTCGACGGCGTCAACGTCGCCGGGCGCACACAGCGCCGAGAGCATCCAGGCCGGGCGGGACTTTTTCATGACGATCGGCGTCGCCCAGGCGTCGGCGCAGCCGGCGGCCAGGAGTTTGTCAATCGTCGCGCCGAGCACCTCGCCCGTCGCGTCGTCGATGTTGGCGGACAGCTCAACCACCGTGTCGGCGTCCGCGTCGCCGGCGGCCGGCTCGCCGAGAACGACGCGGAGCAGATTGGGTATCGCGTCGCCTTCGCGCGTCCCGGCGCCGTAGCCGACGGCGGAGACGCTCATCTCCGGCATCGGCCCGAAGGACTCAGCCAGCGTGGTCAGCACGGCGGCCCCGGTCGGCGTCGTCGCCTCCCCTTCCACCTCGGCTGCGCGGATCGGAACGCCTCGCAGGAGCTCCGCCGTCGCCGGGGCGGGAACGGGCAGCACGCCGTGCTCGCAGCGGATCGTCCCGCTGCCGGTCGGGATGCCGGAGCAGCACACGCGGTCCACGCCCAGCAGGTCCAATGCGATGCAGGCGCCCACGATGTCCACGATGCTGTCAACCGCCCCCACTTCGTGGAAGTGAATCTCCTCGATCGGACAGTCGTGAACCTTCGCCTCCGCCTCGCCGAGTCGCTGGAACACCGCCCGCGCCCGCGAGGCGGCGCGGTCGGACAGACCGGCGGCGTCGATCATGTCCAGAATGTCGGACAGATGACGATGCGGGTGGTCCATCTGCTCGACGTCGACGTGGAACCGCAAGGCCGCGATGCCCCCGCGACGGACGCGCTCCTGCCGGAGCGAATACCCCGGCAGGTCCAGCTTGCCCAGCTCGGCCGACAGGGCGTCGACGTCGCACCCGGCGTCGAGCAGAGCGGCGAGGATCATGTCGCCGGCCGCGCCGGCGAAAGAGTCGAAATACGCCACGACCATGGAAAGACGGCTCCTCTCGATAATGCCGCGGAGTGTAGCGCCAGCCGGATGCGTTTGCAAGCTGCACCGCCCGATCCAGCATTTCTGCAGCTTTCTTGGGAATACACTCAAGCCGCATTTGACGGACAGCCGATGGAGCAGACAGCAACACGCTTGAGCATCGCAGCATTTGCCGACAGGCGAATGTGGAAAACCCTGTCGCGCGCCCGGCGGCTTCACGCGCGTATGGCAACAGAAGGCGTCCGCACCTCACAGGCCCGGCCGATGGGGTGTCGTGCGCGCTGCGCCTGATGGTTCCGTTGCGACAGATCCCACAACACCTTATCCACAGTCAAGCGGCGTGTTCTCATTGCCGTAAGTTCTGACCCCGTTGCCTCTTGTATACGCAGCGATCCCGGGTCGCTCAGAACTCACAAGCACTATCACTGCTGTTAAGAGTGTTTACCTTCACTTCATAGATACAGAAGAAGAGTCTTCGTCGAACGCCCGCAGCAGCTCCTCAGACGTACCGCAGTCTCGCCGTCGAGTAGAAAGGCCTCCCCTGAGCGATGTACTTTCGTTCAAAGTTCGTCCCGACCAGCTCGTCCTCGCACCCGGTCATCTTCGGGAAGGGGACGCGAGCCAGTCCGTGACATTCGTGGAGAACCCGCCGGATGTGGAAGAAGTAGTCCAGGTGATCCGTGACCACGATAAGTTGTCCGCCGGGACGCAGCACTCGCCGGACCTGCTCGACAAACGCCGGCTGAATGAGCCGCCGGTGGTGGTGCCGCCGCTTCGGCCAGGGGTCGGGGAAGTAGACGTGGACGCGCTGCACCGAGGCCTCCGGCAGGGCGGTGTGAAAGAGCGTCGTGGCGTCGGTGCGGATCATCCGGACATTCGTCAGTCCGGCGCGGCGGATCCGGTCGGCTGTGTAGTGACAGTACGCCCGGGCCCACTCCACGCCGAGGAAGTTCAGCTCCCCGCGCGCCCCGGCGCGGGCGAGAAGGAACGTGCCCTTCCCGCTGCCGATTTCGACCTCGACGGGCAGCGTGTTGTCGAAAACGCCGGCCAAGTCCATCGGCTCATGGGCTGCCGATTCGGGCAGCAGCACGCCGGAGGTGTCCCATTTGCCGGCGTTTCGGCCGGTCAGGTGACTTCGTGAGTTCGGACGCATGCGGGCAGAGTACGATTCTGCGAAGAGCAGCTCAAGCTCCGCAGCCGGCGTCTCTCAGTCGCTTCGGTCACCATCAGAGGTCGGCTTGTCGCCTTCCGCCGGTTCGCTGAGCGATTTCAGCAGTGCGCGTGCCTCCCGGCCGGCCTTGGTGTCGCCGTAGCGGTGGATCACTTCGTCCAGGATTTCCAGCGCGCGCTCGAACAGGTCGTTGCGCAGGTACAGGCGGGCGAGCTGGAGCCTGCGGGCGGCCTCGGCTTCCGGGTTTTCGGGCAGCTCGATTCGCCGACCCGGCGAAAGGTTGACGTTCTCGCGCTGCGGCGTAATCTCTCCGTCCACGGCAGGGGGGTCCCAGCGGAAGTGCCGCTGAAAGCCTTCCAGGACCTGCTCGCGTTCAGCCGTCAGTTCATCCAGCCGGCCCCGCTGGCGTTCGAGGCGCGCCAGCACCGGTCCGCCGCGCCGGCGGATGGCTGCGGCCTCGTCCTCCAGATCGTCGATGGCGTCCTCGTGCTCGTCGATCAGGTCGTGGATTTCGTCGCGCAGGCGGCCCGTGCGCGGGCGACGATAGTAGCGGCGACGGTAGTAGTCGTCTTCGTCGTAGTACACCCGCGGCCGGACGTAGACGTAGATCAATTCGCGGCGGAGGTCGTCGATCGCCCGCTCATGATCGTCGATCTCGTCGTTGATGGCACGGAGTTGCTCGTCCAGCTCGAGGGCAACCGCTTGCGCATTCCGCAGTTCCGCCCGGGCGTCCTCGATCCGCTCGTCGAGGTCCGTCAGGGCGTCGCTCACCCGCCCGTACGCGCCGGTCACGCGCTCGTAGGCGTCGCGAAACTCCTTCTGCTCCATGAGCTGGCCGCGCTTGGCGTCCAGAATGCGTCTCGACGCGGCCGATACCTTCGGCGGGTTGACCTGGCTCTCGTACCATCCCACGAGTTGCCCGGCGTTGTTGAGCACGCCCGGGTTGTCGGGGATCAGCTCGGCGGCCCGCAGCGTGGCGGAGAAAGCGTCCGGAAGCTCTTCCTCCTGCCCGTGGTTGTACCCCACCACCGCATAAGCCAGGCCGCTGTCCGCACCGAGGCCGATGAGCCGACGGGCGGGGTGCACGGCGATCTGCGGAAGCCCGAAGGTCAGCATCCGCCGCATGTACAGCTCGTGCAGCAGCAGGCTGTCCGGGGAGATGGCATTGGCGCGGGCGTACGCCCCGGCCGCGTCGCCCGGCTTTTCCGCGTCCCGCAGGGCGTCCATGAGCAGGGCGAGACGACCGGGACGGGTCGCGGGCTCGTCGGCGGGTAGCAGCCCGGCCGGGACGGCGAGCGACGTGATCACGAACGCAAGCGGGATAATTCCGACTCTGGTCATGGTCTGTCCTCCCACGGATCATTGTAGGATTCCACCGGCGCGTAAGACACGCACAGGCGATCGGAGGTGAGTCCCATTGCGGCGGTCTGCGATCTTGCAACGTCCCGAGGCCGTGCTATAGTTGCACGGCGCAGCGGGGCGCACGTCCGCTGGAAGCGACTCGATACGCAGACAAACGGAAAGGGCTGACTCATGGCGAAGAAGAAAAACCTCAACATCGCGCTGATCGGGCAGGGCTTCATGGGCCGGACGCATTCGAACGCCTGGGGGCAGGTCACGAGGTTCTTCGACCCGCCCGCGAATCCGGTGATGCACGCGACCTTCGGACAGCCGGAGGAGAAGCCCAAGACCTTCGCCGCGCGCTGGGGCTGGCTGAACGTCTCGACGGACTGGGAGGAGCTGGTCCGGCAGGAGGACGTCGATCTGGTGGACGTGGTGACGCCGAACTTCATGCACGCGCCGGTCGCCAAGGCGGCGCTGGAGGCGGGCAAGAACGTCTCGTGCGAGAAGCCCATTGCCGGCACGCTCGACGAGGCCCGCGAAATGGCCCAGCTCGCCAAGCAGAAGAAGGTCAAGACATTCGTATGGTACAACTACCGGCGCTGCCCGGCCGTGGCGCTGGCGCACCAGCTGGTCAAGGCGGGGAAGATCGGCGAGATCCGCCACGTCCGCGCCCGCTACCTGCAGGACTGGGCGGACGATTCGGTCCCGCTGCTGTGGCGGTTCGACAAGAAGCTCGCCGGCTCGGGTGCGCACGGCGACCTGAACGCGCACATTATCGACATGACCCGCTTCGTCACCGGCGACGAGATCAGCGAGATCACCGGCGCCATCGCCGAGACGTTCATCAAGGAGCGCGACATCCCCTCGGCCGGGTCGTCGGGCGGGATCGCCGGCGGCTCGAAGGGCTCGAAGACCAAGGGCAAAGTCACCGTCGACGACACGGTCCTGTTCCTGGCGCGGTTCAAGGGCGGGGCGGTCGCGAGCTTCGAGGCGGCCCGCCAGGCGACGGGCAACCAGAACCGCAACGGCTTCGAGATCAACGGCACGAAAGGCTCGCTGAAGTTTGACTTCGAGCGGATGAACGAGCTGATGTTCTACGACGCGACCGTCGATCGCGCCGTGCAGGGCTGGACCGACATCATGGTCACGCACGCCGGCGATCACCCGTACGTCGAGGCCTACTGGCCGGACGCCCACGTCCTCGGCTACGAGCACGGGTTCGTGAACCAGGCGTACGACATCCTCCGCGTGCTGGCGGGCAAGAAGCCGACCGTCCCGATCCCGGACTTCCAGGACGCCTACGAGACGCAGCGCGTCCTCGAGGCCGCCCTGATCTGCGCGAAGGAAAAGCAGCCGATCAAGCTGTCGAAGGTCAAGTAGCGAAGGCCGCGGCGACAGCAGGTGCTCGGATGCGGGGCAGGCGGCGGCTCTGCGCGCCCGGCGGAAACTCCGGGCCAGGCGGATGCCCTGTGATCGTCGCACCTTCAGGGAGAACCCCATGACAGGGAAGGTTTCGGGAGGGCTGTTCGGCCTTCTGCTCGCCCTCAGCTCGTGCGTCGCGACTGTCGCGGCGGTGGAGTCGGGCGTCACCGGCCCGGTGGAAGCGACCGGGCGTCGCGCGACGACCCGCCCGGCCGCCACGACGGCGCCGGTGCGGAGCGGGGCGCTCGCAGGGGCGTTCTCGCGCCTGCTGGCCGGGATGGTCATGGAGCATCATCGCCGGAGCGGCGAGATGCCGCCGGGCTCAACGGACGTTCAGTTCGTGCCGCGGATGGCGCGCAAGTACGAGCGGATCGCACCCGGCCTGTTCGACGCCCCGGCCGACGTCGCCTTCGACGATGCCGCCAACAGGACGGCGGCGACGCAGGCCCTGTGCGTTCTGGCCGACGCCGACCGTGCGCTGCCGGCGTTCACCCGGTTCCTCTACGCCCGGTTCACCGACGGCGAGCTGAAGGGGGCGGAGCTGGCGCTGGCGCTACGGATCTTCGAGGGTCACGCCGCAAGTGTGAAGCAGGCGAGCACTCCTGCCGTGGTTCTCCGCGTCGACGACGGGAAGGTCGAGTACACGTATCGCGGGCGGCGCGTCGCGGACGCCGAGGCCCTCGCCGAAACCTTGGCGCGGGAAGGGGACAAGGACCGGCCGCTGAAGATTCGCGCCCCGCGCGACGCGCCGTTCGAGAGCGTGGTGCGCGTGTTCAACCTTGCGCGTCAGGCGGGATTCGAGAGGATCGCCTTTGCCGCGGCGGACGATCCTCCGGCGCACACTGCGGCCGGGCGAGCGGCAGGACCCGCGACCCGCCCTGCGGCGTCCGGCGACGGGCCGACCCACCAAACGGGCCCGCCGTAGCGTTACCTTCCGGCCCATATGCAAGACGCGGCGGCCTCGTTCAAGACCGCTGCGTCTCGTGGCTTTCCGCGGACTGCGGCACGCGGCCGGGCCCGGCCAATCGTGATTACGTCCCTTCGTGGACCTCCTGCAGCGACTCTTCGTCGGTGTCGCTGGGCTGGTCTTCCTTGACGCCCTCGAAGTACAGGTGCTTTTCGGCATCTTCGCTTTCGCCCTTGGCCTTGACGGAGACGCAGATCTTGTTCATGCCCTTGTAGCTGCCGCGGAGGATGTCCTCGCTGATGGCGTCCTCGACGTTCTGCTCGATCGCCCGCCGCAGCGGCCGGGCGCCGAAGTCCGGGTTGTAGCCCTTCTCGATCAGAAACTCCTTGGCGTCCTGATCGAGCTCGAGCGCCAGCCCGTGCTCGCCGAGCCGTTCGCGGACCTTCCGCAGCTCGTAGTCCACGATGGTGTACAGGTCCTCGCGGGTCAGCGACTTGAAGACGATGATGTCGTCGAGCCGGTTGAGGAACTCGGGTCGGAAGTATCGCTCCACCTCCTTGTGGAGCATGTCCTTCATCTTCTCGTACCCGGCCTCCTCGTCGCGCTTGGCGAAGCCGAACCCGCCCTTGGACTTGATCATCTCGGCGCCGATGTTCGTCGTCAGGATGATCACGGTGTTTCGGAAGTCGACCTGCCGGCCGAACGAATCGGTCAGGCGTCCTTCCTCCATGATCTGCAGGAGCATGTTGAACACGTCGGGGTGTGCCTTTTCGATCTCGTCCATCAGGACGACCGCGTAAGGCCGGCGGCGGATGCGCTCGGTGAGCTGCCCGCCTTCCTCGTATCCGACGTATCCGGGCGGCGCGCCCACCAGCCGGGAGACGTTGTGCTTCTCCATGTACTCGGACATGTCGAGCTGGATGAGCGCTTCCTCGTCGCCGAACATGAACTCGGCGAGCGCCTTGCTGAGCAGCGTCTTTCCGACGCCGGAGGGTCCGGCGAAGATGAAGCTGCCCACGGGTCGGCGGGGGTCCTTGAGCCCGCTGCGGGCGCGGCGGATGCTCTTGGCGACGGCCTTGA
>CAZADC010000030.1:0-17165 GCA_964483755.1 uncultured Planctomycetaceae bacterium
GGATGTTCGGCTCGCTCGACGGGAACCTGATGCACGTGTTCGATCTCGACAGCGACCCGGACCTGCAGCACGACATGCTCGACCGCCTCGACGGCGAGGTCGGCGAGGCGCGCAGGCGAGGCCTCCAGCGGATTCTCGACGACGCCGGCGGCGAGCTGATCGACTACTCGAAGTCCCGCCGGACCGACGCCATCGGGCAGAAGGCCGTCAACCGCCGCTGACGCAGCCGCCCGTGACCGCGCGAGTGCAGCGGTTTTCATGGAGTGCAGTCTTGAGGGCGAAGCCGACCCGCCCGATAATGCCCCCGGCCGACGGGAGCGTCCCGCCGGCGCGCACCTACGAAAAAGGAGACCCCGATGAACGCCACTGGCAAGCTGCTGGGCCTGGTCGTGCTCGTCACGCTGATCGCGACGGGCGGATGCACCAAGAAGGTCGACCTGACGGTCTACAACCACTCGCCCTCGGCGATCGGACTGAAGGTGACCACACCTGACGCGGGCACGATGAGCATCGGCACCGTCAACGGCGACGGCGGGCGCCTGAGTCACCCCGTCCGAGTCAAGAACGAGGACTTCCCCGCGCAGGTGACCCTCTCGGCAGGGATGGGCAACTCGCAATCCTTCACGGTGACCGAAGACACCCGCAACGAGCTGTGGTTCCACGTCACCGAGAGCGGCCGACTGGCGGGACCGTACGAGAAGGACGACGTGCACGTGGAGACCGAGGACGCCGGCGAGATGGAAGTGACCATCGAACGCGGAACGGTCGTCCGCTGACAGGACGGGACGCAGCCGTTCGATGCAGGTGTTTCCGCCGACGCGGGCACGGATTCGCGTCCGGTGCCCCTATGGTGCAGCGCAGCGTCTGCTTGTGGCGAGGCGCGCGGCGTCGGGGCGGGCGGTGACCTGTCCGGCGATCGCCCGCCACAGGAACACCTCGGTTCCGTCGGCGGCCTTGGAGACGTGATCCTCGCTGACGATGCGGACGCGCCCGTCGCCGGCGCCCGCCTCGTCGGCGGCGCGGCGGATGAGCGTCTCCAGTTCGGCGGCGGCGTACGCCTCGGCCTCGTCGAGCCTGCGGAACGTCCGGGAGCCGGGCAGCCCGTCAACGGCGAACAGGCCCGCCTCGTCCCCGCGGATGCGGACCTCGTGCGAGACCGACACGTGCGAGGTGATCGCGCCCACGGCGTTGGCGACGTCGGCGTCCGGCGGGATGATCGCCTCGGCCCCGAGCAGCGCCGCCGCCTGGGGCAGGAAGCTGTGCACCGGCGCCCCGATGCCGATGACCGGGCGCGTCAGCTTCGCCCTCAGCGAGAAGCCCTCCCCCTCGCCGGTGAGCATGGCGTCGACCAGCGCCCGGCAGGCGTCGCAGTCGTCGGACAGGTCGATCCGCCCGGCCATCTGGCGCGTTAGCAGCTCGCTGGCAAGCGACCGGACGACCCGATCGAGCAGCTCGTCGCATAACGACCCGGCGTCTCGGGCGAGCATCCGTGCGAAGAGATCCAGATACGCGGCCGCAAAGTCGTGATCCCATCGTCTGAAGTCGCCGGTCACGTGCAGCAGGTCCGTCGGCGTCAGGCCGCAACGCTGCACGAGCCCGGTCTCGACAAGGGCGCGCAGGTCCAGCAGCCGCCAATGCTCGACGCCGGCGGCGCCGGCCAGCTCGCACAGCGAATGCGGACGACGGCGCAGTGCCTCAATCGCACGGCACTGCGTGTCTGTCAGGTCTTCGCCGCTGCCCGACCGATCGGCGAGGACGAGCAGCTCCATCGGACGGCTCTCGCCCTCGCAGTGATCAAGGTTGCGGGCCAGGTGGTCCAGCGCCCCGGCCGCACCGTCGTCGCCGTGTGCCGCCGCTGCCCAGCTCACCGGTGCGACGCGTTCGGGCCCGATCCGGACGCCGTCGGCGTCGGCGGAGATGACGCTGTCGCCGCCCAGCCCCGCCGTGCGCATGTCGAGGGCCTTGACGTGTGTCCGCACGCCGCCGACGCGCGCGCCATCCTCGCAGACCCGCACCGCCCCGCCGACGATCGAGGCGGTGTCGGTCGTCGTGCCGCCCACGTCCACGACCAGCGCGTCGGCGCAGCCGGTCAGGCGCCGCGCCCCGGCGACGCTCGCCGCCGGTCCCGACAGCACCGTCTCGACCGGGCGCTCCAGCGCCGTCGCCGTGCTCATCAGCGTGCCGTCGCCCTTGACGACCATGATCGGCGCGTCGATCCCGTCGTCGCTGAGAACCCGCTCGACGTCCGCGATCAGCCGGGCCAGGCGCGGGATGATCCGCGCGTTCAGCACGGCCGTCACCGCACGCACGCGGAAGTTCAGCAGCTCCGAAAGCTCGTGCCCGCACGTCACGCTGAGCCCGGTGCGTTCGCGCAGGATACGCTTGACCTCGAGCTCGTGGGCGGGGTTGATCGACCCGGCGTAGCCCGACACGGCGAACGCTCGCACGCCGCCGGAGCGAACCATCGCGTCGGCCTTGGCAACGACCTCGTCGGGATCGACGGGCTCGACCTCGTTGCCGCCGATGTCCAGGCGTCCGCCGACCACGGCGAAGGGATGGCAGCCGAGGCTTGACGGATCGAAGGCGCCGGGCGGCGGCATGAGCAGCAGCCCGACCGGCTGTCCCTGCCCCTCGACGATCGCGTTGGTCGCCAGCGTCGTCGACACGCTCGCCAGCGAGACGCGTCCCAGCAGTCCGGCGTCCACGCCGTCGAGCGCCTCGCGGATGCCGCGCGCGTAATCCCAGCGGGTGGTCAGCGCCTTGGACTTGGCGACGACGCGCCCGTCCTCGAAATCGTACACCACAACGTCCGTGTAGGTCCCCCCGGCGTCGATGCCCAGGCCCAGACGCACGTCCGCGTTTTCCGAATCGCCGCCCGGTCCGGCGTCGGTCAGCACGCGCCGCCCCGTCTCCCCCGGCGCAGGACCCTCGCCCGGACGCCACGCCGTCAGCCCGCCTTCCAGCGGATCGTACCGCGTCACGCAGCCCGGCTGGACGACCAGCACCTCGTCGGTGCTCGCTTCGGCGGTGAGCGTCTCGGCCAGCAGCGACAGGTCGCCGGGGATTTCCTCGTACTCCCAGCCGCACTCGGCCGCCATGGCGCGGGCGTACTCGGCGTGTCGCTCACCCTGACCGGCGCCGGTGTCGATGAAGGCGGCCCGCTGGTAGTTGCGTCGCCAGCTGTCCATGAAGTGGACGATCGCCTCGGCGTTCTCCCGCCCGTACTTGTCGGCGAGGTGCTCGACGCGGTCCGATCGCGCCGATCGCCCGCCCTTGCACTGCTTCTGCGGCTCGGGCTGGACCTTCTCCAGGAACCAGCCGGTGGAGATGTAGTAGGTGCCGGGATAGCGCGCGAACTGGCGGCGGTACTCGGCGTCCGAGCCCAGGAACAGGGCAATGCAGTCGTGGACGCGCGGAATCGCCAGGGGGATGTCCCGCGCCGCAATGCCCACCGTGCCGCGTCCACAGACGCCGTAGCCGATGGCGATCCGGTCGGCGACGCCGGCGTCGGACGCGCGGTCGATCGCGGCCTGCAGCTCCTCGCGCAGGCGCATCGGGCTCTCGTGAAGCCCGCCGGGCAGGTAATCCTCGGTCACCGTGACGCCCAGGCGCTCGGCCGTGCGGCGGAGATCCGCCGCGAGCACGCCACAGGCGATCACGTGCACTTTTCTGGTATGAGTCACGTCTACCTCTGAAAGGCCATGGGGTCTGCTGTCGGTTCGGGTCCACGGGGAACCGGCGAACCGTCCAGTATATCAGGTCGGCGGGCGGGCGCGGAACCGATCGGCGACCCGGCTCCGGCAAAGGCGTGGACCGCCCCCGTCGCGCGGCGTATCCTTGCCGACGGCAATGCCATGGCACTGATGCCTGTGAACATCGCGTGGATCGCCTGGGACCGCCCGCTGCTGCTGGCGGGGCTCGTCGCGGCCGGGGCGCCGTGGGCGCTGTTGGCGTGGAACCGGCGGACCGGACGCGAGGCGGGCGTCGCAGCAGCGGCGATGCAATGCGTCGCCGTGGCGCTGATCGTTGCGGCGCTGGCCGGACCGAGGGCGACGATCGGCGGGCGCGGCGAGCGGGCCTGGCTCGTCCTGCGCGATGTCAGCGGATCGGTCCGCGGACAGCGCGACCCGCTCAACCTGCCGCCGGACGTGAGGACGCAGCGGTTCGAGTTCGCCGCGTCGGTGGCGACCGCGGGCGGGGACGCCGGATCGGAAGCCAAGACGGACCTACCGGCGGCGCTTCGTCTGGCGGCGGCGCGGGCCGATGGCGTCGCGGGGGTCGTGCTCGCCACGGACGGCCACGCGCGGCCGGACTCGTGGGCGCCGGCGGCGCGCCGCCTGGGCGACCGCGGGGTACACGTGCTGGTCGTCCCGCTGGCCGCCCCCCCGCCCGACGCGAGAATCGCCGATGTCTCGGCCCGGCGCGAGGGTCGCCGCATCCGCCTGACCGTCAGCCTGTCGACAAACGCGCCGATGATCCGCCGGCTTCTCGTCACGCGGGGCGGCGAGCGAATCCGCGAGGAGCAGCTCCGCCTGCTTCCCGGCCGGCCGACGACGGTTCGACTGGTCGACGAGCCCGACGGTCCGGCCGTCTACGGGGCTCGTCTCGCACCGGCTGACGACTTCCCTGAAAACGACGACGCCGAAACCACCGTGGAAGGCACGACCCGCCGGATCGCGTTCGTCTCGGCTGATCCCGCCTGGCTACCGGACGGGCTGGACCCGGGGCCCGGAGTGAAGATCGTGTCGATCGACGCAGGCCGGAGCCCCCGGTGGTCGCTCTTCGCGGCCGTCGTTGTGGCCGATGTCACGGGCGAACTGCTTTTGCCCGACAAGCGGGCGCGCCTGGCGGAGGCGGTCCGGGGCGGCGTCGGACTGGTCCTGATCGGCGCCGGTCCGCACGGCGAGCCGACCGACCGAGCCGACCCGCTCAATCGCGTTGCGGCGCTGGCGCCCGATCCCTGGCGCCGCCGCCCGCTGGACGTCGTCGTGGTGCTGGACGCCTCGGGCTCGATGGCCGAGCCGACCGCCGCTGCGCCGGCGCGCCTGAAGTTCGACGACGCCGCCCAGGCCGTGCTCTCCCTGCGGCGGCACCTGGTCGAGGGCGACGCGCTGACCGTCATCGTCTTCTCCGACCGACCGCGAACGATCTACGAGACCGAGCCCGCGGGAATCGACTATGCGGCGCTTCGTCGCGGATTGGCCGAGGTGAGTCCGGCCGGTCCGACCGACGTAGCGCCGGCCCTGCGGAGTGCGCTCGCCCGGCGCCTTCAGCTGCGGCGCGACCGTCTGGTCCTGCTCGTCAGCGACCTGCAGACGGCGGACTTCAACGTGGCGGCGCTGGCGGACGGCTTTCGCGAGCGGGACGCGTCCTTGGCCGTTGTTGCGACACGGAGCGACGACCGGCCGTCGGACGACACGTCACCGCTGGCCGAACTGGCCCGTCTGCTGGATGCGCCTCTCGTCGAGCGCGACCGGCTGACCGGGCTGGCGGAAGTGTTCGCGCAGTTCCTGCGGGGCGCCCGCGGGGACGTGCTGCGGGCGCAGGGCGCCCCGTTCGTCATCTCGACACCCGCGCCGCCGTTCGGGCTCGACCTGCCCCCCTGGCCGGACCTGTCGCGGTACGTGCTCGCGGCGCCCGTCGGCAAAGCGGACGTTCTGGCCCGCATCGGTCCCGATCCGGTGCTCGCACGGCGGCGCGCGGGGCTCGGACGCAGCGTCTCGTTCGCCCTGTGGCAGCCGACGGGACAAGGCGGCGGCATCCGCAACTGGACGGGCTGGCCGGAGCTGCTCGCCGCGGCCGTGCGATGGGTGGCCCGGCCGGGAGCGGACCCGCGGTTCACCGGCGAGGTCATCCACGAGAACGGCGCCCTGCGCGTCAAGCTCACAGCACTGGACGACGGACGCCCGATCAACGACGTGAACCTGGAACTGCTGACCGGCGGAGCCGAGGGGGACGCGGCCGGTCGCGAACCGTTCCGCCAGACCGCGCCCGGCGTGTACGAGGTGCGACTCGATCTTCCCGACCAGGCCGTGAACCTTCGGGTCCGCGATCACACGGGGGCGGTGGTCTGGTCGGACGCCGTTTCCCTCGCCGGCCCGGGGGAGTATCGACACATCGGCGGCGACCGGGAGGCGCTGCGTCGCCTGGCCGAACTGACGGGCGGGCGGCTGGTCTCTCGCAACGCGCTGGCGAGCTGGGTCACGCGCGTGCGCGGCGCGGCGGCGACGCCGCTCTGGCCGTTCCCGCTGGCGGCCGGGCTGGGCGTCATGCTCGTCGAATGGGCAGTGCGGCGATTACGACGCCCCCGATGAGCCGGACGTGGCCGCACTCGCCGGACGTCCGGCCGGGGCGGGACCGCTCACCCGAGCTTGCGCAGGAACTCCACGCCGATGCTCGAGAGGTGCCCGATGCGTTCTGCATGGGCGACGCGGACGCGATAGTGCACCTCCCGCCGGCCTGTCTGGCGCGATCGCTTTGACGCATCCGGAAGCACGAGTGTCACCTCGAGGCGGTCCCCGCGTCGCAGCGCAACGTCGCATCGTCCGACGATGAGCGCACCGCGCTCGGAGAAGTCGGCCGTCCGCCCGGAGAGAATCTCGACGCCGCGCGGGTTGCGCACCGTTGCCGGAAAGGCGGCGGGAACGCGCACCGCGCGGCGGCGCTCGTCGATGCTGACATGGCGATCGGTCACGTCGGTCGGCCTCCGCTCGAAACGTAAGATTCAACCGGAGGTGGTGCGCACGATCCTGCCGATCGGCGAATGGAGCGGGCGCAAGGTGGAGCCCCGTCGGAGTGGTTGATGGCCTCGGGTCAGGGGCCGTGGGATTCAACCGAGCTCCGAACGGGGCTCCGTGTGTTGTCCGATCTTCTTTACTGCGCTTCGCCCGTGACTGTTCCCGTCGGCGTCGCCTGCGCGCTTTGCCGCATTGATCTGTCGCCCGGGCGGCCCGGAAGCGGTGGCTGGGGGAGGACCCCGCTTCCGAACCATACTGAACCCGGGCCTTGCCATCCCGACCCGTCGAACCCGCTTCCCGGGAACGCCCGGCGCATATCGGCCGTCCCGGGATACATCCATTTCGATATTCGTCCGAACTGCGCTCCGTGGCGTATCGCGGTCGGCCGCGGGGAAGTCTACGTGCCGTCCGCCGGCGACGATTCGTCCCGGCCCGGTCGCACGCCGTCCGTCTCACCATCCAGCAGCCATTCGCCGAACCCGCTCGCCGGCTCGTCGGCGAACGCCCCCGCCCCCTCGCCCTCAAGCCGTCGGATCGCGTCGCCGATCACCTGCTGCTGCCAGGTGATCAACGTCTCGACCCCTTTGAGTTTGTCGACAATCTGTCGGGTCGTCGCCGCCGGATTCCCTGTCATTTTCCGCTTGCCCGATTGTCACGATTGCGTAAAATTCGCGTAAACGCCTTTGTTCTTGTAGCTAAGGTGCCTCACTTGTCTTATATTCGCATTAGCGAAACGGGTCAACCAAAAAATTCGCAATCGCGAAGATTTTATGTCCGAGCGCTCTCAGCCTGAGATTTGCCGCCGGGTCGCCGAGGTCCGAATGAAGATCACCGGACATCGCGGCAAATCCGCGTTTGCGAAGATGTTAGGGCTCTCGCCCAGCACGTATGACTACTACGAAGCCGGGCGCGTCCCCCCCGCGGAAGTGCTCGTCAACATCGCCGACGTCGCCGACGTCGATCTCCGCTGGTTGCTGACCGGACAGACCGCGAGCACGAAAGTCCGACCCGACCACCCGGTCCTGCGCCGCGCGGCCGAGCTTCTCGGCGAGCACCCCGACGCCGACAAGCCCCTGGCCGCCTTCCTGGATGTCTTGGCTGAGAGCATGAAGTTCCCGGCGAAGGCGCCCGGCCGGGAGGACGAGCGGACGGACTCGCAGCCCGAGGGGTCCGGTTCGCCTCGCACCGGGCGGGGGTCTGCGAAAGAGGAGCCGGAACCGGCGGAGCGGCCGGCGCCGGATGCGGAGGAGGACTGGGTCCCGGTGCTCGGGCGCAGCGCCGCGGGGGTCCCGCAGTTCTGGTCGCCGGACGATCCGGCCGAGGGGGTCACCGAGCTTCGAGAGATCGTCGACCGCGTGGTGTCCCGCTCGTCCGCACAGCAGCGCCGTCCCGCCGTCCGCGAGGAAGGGCGGTCCGCCCCGACGGCGGCGCAGATCATCTCCCTGTCGACGCCGGATCAGAACGCCGTCTCCGAGTTCGTCACGGCCGGGGCGGTGCGGCGCGAACATCCGGACACCTTCGCGGTCCGCCTCGACGGGGAATCGATGAGCCCCGAGCTGCGCCATGGAGACCTGGTGCTGCTGAGCCCGTCCGCGCCGGCCGTCAGCGGCAAGCCGGCCGTCGTGCAGCTCGCCCGCCAGATCGGCGTGACCTGCAAGATCTACCGCCGCGAGGGCGACACGGTGCATCTGATCGCGATCAACGAGCAGTTCCCCCCGGAGCAGCATCCCGCCGAGCGGGTGGTCTGGGCCCTTCGCGTCCTGGGCAAAGTCCGCCCCGCGACGAGGCGTCAGTAGCGCGCTTCACGATCCGGCTGGACTGGCTTGGCCGATGTTGTTGATGAGCTCATTCCGGCGCTTTCGCAGATCCATCTTGGCGCCGTCGCGCAGAGGTAGATCGCGCAGGTGCTTCAGAAGAAACAGCATCACACCTGCCGTTGTGTCGGCGCAGGTGAAGCGCAGGCACAGGCACAATAACGTCAGGAAATGGAGTGGCGTTATTGTGCTCGGGCAGGCCTGAGGCACATCGGTGGTGCAGACCGACCTACATCTTCCGGCTGCGTTCGAGGACGTCCTTCAGCTCGCCGCAGACGCGGTCGACCTGCTTGTCCTTGAGGTCGAGGATGTCGCGGAGCGCCTCACCGATGGCGGGGATGTACTTCTGGATGTAGGAGCGCTTCTTGAGCTCCTGGCGGACGCGGACGGCTTTGCGGATGTGACGGCCGAGCTTGCGCCCGCATTCCTGAAGGGCGAGGCGAAGCTCCTTGAGAATCTCCGGGTAGGAGGCGATCGCCTCCTTCGATTCGCTGGTGAACGGGACCCACACGCTGGCGACGTGCACGACGATGGTCAGCGGACCGGACGGCAGCGCGCCGCGCCCCTGCGTCAGCCCGTACGTCTTCCAGTTGAGCCCCGCGACGGCCTTGTACACGGCGCACGCCGACTGCTGGTACTGAAGCGGCACGCGGTTGGCGTAGCGGTAGAGCGTGGCGAGCTGGGAGTCGGCGTCGGCGTCCCCGGTTTTGTCCTTCGCAGCCGATTTGGAGGGCTTCTCGGCGTTCTCGGCCTCTTCCTCCGTCGGCTCGGGCTTGCCGTAGGCGATCGCCGCCTCGACGATGAACGGGTTGCCGCGGTAGACGCTCGGGCTTCTCGACACGGCCGTGTAGAAGCCGGCGTCGACCACCTGGGACAGTCCGGCGATGAGCTTGTCCTCACCGATCGGCACGACGCAGTCGGTCGCGGGGGACATGATCTTCGTGTTCTGGATCGCGCGGTAGATGCTCTTGGCGTCCTGCCCGGAGAGGCTCTTGGTCCGGGCGTTCTTGCGGACGCCGGAGGTGGCGATGATCTCCTTGGCGACGCGCGGGGAGACGCGGGAGAACTCGCTGGTGAGGAACTGCTGGATGTTGCGGGCCTTCGTGTCGGCGAGCATCTTGATCAGCACGCCGAGCTCGATGCCGTGCGGGTGGGGGCGGATCGCCCGCGGGATGTCGGGCAGGACCTTCACCGACGCCTCGTAATGCTCCTCGCGCCCGTCGGGGGCGGTGTAATGGAACGTCACGTGGGGGTTGGCGATCGCCGTCTGGTGGAGGTAGTCGTCTACGCTCTGGCGTCCGGACTGGTAGCGGGCCTCGAGCTCGATCTCCACCTTCGTGCCGTGAGCGACGTCCCATTCGACGGTCTCGTCGGTGATGATGTCCGGCTGGTTCTTCCGCGTGTCGATCTGGAGCTCGTAGAAGTGCGGTTTGGCGCGGCGGCTGGTGCGAGAGGTGATCCGCACCGGGCGGCCGGTGGTCAGCAGCCCGTACATCCCGGCAGCGCTGATCCCGATGCCCTGCTGACCGCGGCTCATCTGGAGGCGGTGGAACTTGCTGCCGTAGAGGAGCTTGCCGAAGATGTTGGGAATCTGCTTGCGGACGATGCCGGGCCCGTTGTCCTCTACGGTCATCTTGTAGTGGTTCTCGTCGATCTGCTCGATGGCGATGCGGATCACCGGCAGGACGCCCGCCTCCTCGCACGCGTCGAGGGCGTTGTCCACCGCCTCGCGGACGCTGGTCAGCAGCGCCTTGCGCGGATTATCGAAGCCCAGCAGGTGGCGGTTCTTGGCGAAGAACTCGCTGACAGAGATGCTCCGCTGGGACTTCGCCATCGACTCGGCCGTGGCATAGACGGGGCGCTTGCCCTTGCGGGCAGCCCCGGCTGCGGAAATGTCCTTCGTGGCGTCCGCGGACGGCCTGACCGCCTCTTTCGCGCCGGAAGACTTCTTCCGGTCCGTGCGCTTCTTCGCCGCCTTGCGCTTCGGTCCGGCCTTCCTTTTCGATGCGGAGCTCGATCCCGAGGACGATTTGCTCTTCGCCCCCTTGGCGGCGGACTTGCCTGCCGTCTTCTTCGCGCGCTTCTTCTTGCTGTTGCGCTTGGCCATCCGTGGCGCCCTCGCGGGGTGGATCGTTCCTGCCCGTTCGGCGGGACGCGCTGCACTCTACGAACAGAAGCCGATCAGGTCAAGTTGTGACGAATGCGCCGGTCGTCGCGTCGTCGTTGACCCCGCCCCGACCCGGACGTAGACTCCCGCGGGGATCGAACCCATGGCGATACCGGTCGGGACAACCTCGCGTCAACTCCGCACCGTCGCGCGGTGGATGCTCGCGGCGCTGCTGGCGTTCGGCATGCTGCTGTGGTGGTGGCCGGGGTTCAGGGCGTGGGGCGCCGCGGCGGCCGGACTGATGGTCCTGTGGGGGATCTGGCTGCTGTGGCGGACGGTTGACGTCGATCGCAGCGTGCCGGGGCATCCCTTTCACGTCGCGCTGGTGTTACCGACCGGGGTGCTGGTCTGGCACGTCGCAGGCAGCGAGTTTACGTCCGCCGATCCGTATCCGCTGGCTTCGGCGCTGACGATCTCCCTGCTCTGTCAGATCGGTCTGACGGCGCTGACCGTCGTGCTGACCCAGAGCCTGCTGGCGGACCTGTCGTGGCGCGGCGCGCTGCTCCGCGTGGTCGGCGGGGCGATGATGATCGGCGCCGCAGCAGCCGTCGCCTGGGGTGAAGCGCCCCAGGCGCGTGCGTCGGTAAGCCTGCTTGGCCTCGCCGGCGTCGCGGTGTGGCTGGCGCCGCTCTGGCGTCACGAAGCGTCCGCCTCCGCCCCGCCGGGCTCGGGTCTGCGCGCGGGGCGGCGCGTGCTGCGGCTGCTCGTGGTCGGTGCGGCGGCGATCGTCGCCGTCCTGCTCGGTGTGCACGCGCCGACGGGCGCTGTCATGGCGGCGGTCGGCGTCGGGGCGGTCCTGGTTCTCGCCGGGGTCGCCATTCCCCACCGACGCAGACCCCGGCTGCTGGCGGGCGGGTTTCTGGTCGTCGCGCCGCTGGCGACCGTGGCATTGCGAGGTCAGCTCGTCGTGCCGCCTGCGCTGACCGACCCCAGTGCACTGGGGTTCGGCGGGCGGACGTTCGAGGCCCTCCCGGCCGCCGAGAGCGGGCTGGCGCTGCTGACGCACAGCGTCGGACTGGTCGGTGTGATCTGGCTGGGGGGGGTGCTTTGCGGCACGCTGGTGATGCTGTTCGTTCGGGGGCGCAACGCCGACGGCCGCTATCACGGGCGGGCGATTTGCTGGTCTGTGGCGACGGTGCTGGCGACGCTGGCCTACTTCGCCCCGGGGGGAATGGTTACGCCGGCGGTCACCTTGGCGGTCGGGCTGACGTGGGGACTTCTGCCCGCGATGGACGCCCGCCCCTCGAAGCGGCGCAGCGGCGCCTGGATGCTGCTCGCCTGGGCGGGGCTCGTCGCCATGCTCGCAATCACGCGGCACCAGGGGTTGGTAAGCTGGGCGACCAAGGCGTTCGGCGGTGGCGACGCGGTCCTGCACGCGTCCGTCGGATTGTTCACCTCGCTGCTGGCGGCCTGGCTGGCGGGCGCCAGGCGGTACGCCTGGGGCGTTGCCGCCATCGTCGCCGTCGCGGGCGCCGGGGGAGCGGGGGAAATCCTGCAGCAGATCGGCAGCGATCGCAGCTTCGAACTGCGGGACTGGGTCTGGCACGCGATCGGGTGCGCCGCCGCGCTGTTGCCGTACTCGCTGGCCGTCGGGTCGCGCCTGTGCGAATCGCCGGACGCCCGTCCGCCGGACGCGGACGACTATGCGCCCATCGCGTGAGCGCATGTCCCCTGGGGGTCACCGGACTGCGCCGGCGGCCTTGGAGACGTCCACCTGCGGGCGGGCGGCGAACGGATTGTAAAGCGGGTCGCCGACGAGGATCAGCCGCCAGCTCAGCCACGGCGTCGTCTGCCAGTAGGTCTCCGCGACGGTCGCCTGCCCGGTCAGGAGGATCGGGAAGAACTCCTCCGGCAGGGGAAACGCGCCGAGATAGGGCTCTTCGACGGCGCCGATCGTCGCGGTCACCCCGTTCTGGATCATCTGGGGGACCCATTCCTTGCTGCTCGCGTCGCGCAGGTGCATCGCCTCGAAACTGGCGATGTGCCATCCGACCGCTCCCGGTTTCCACATGAACGCATCGACGTACCGCCGCAGGCTGTACCATCCCACGTACAGAGCCGCCTGCGGGCAGTCGCCCGGCTGGAAGACGCTCTGCTCAGCGTCAAAGACCACCTGCAAGTCCGTTTCGTCGGCGAGGAACTTCCGCAGGCGCACGAGGTGCTGGTCGTATTGTCTCGCGCGGGCCGGGCCGCCGGCGTCGATGTAAAAGATCCCGTCGAGCCCTTTCTCCTCGGCGGCGAGGGCGGACTTGATCAGCCGCGTGACGTCCGCCCGGCTGGGTCCGTCCAGGCGCGACGTCAGCAGCGTGGGGCGGATCGACGCGCCCTCCTTGCGGGCCTTCGCGAGGTTTCGCCAGTGCAGCGGGTTGTCGGCCCGCCCGTCAAGGTCGTACTCCGTCCACCACAGGCAGGCAAGCTCACTGTCGACGGCTGCGCTGGTCTCGGCGTCGCCCGCCGTCTCGCCGTGCACGTGGCCGTAGGTGTAGATCTGCGAGACGCCGCCGATCAGCTCAAGCAGCTCGACCTTGCGCCGTGCGATGTCCTCGGTCTGCTCCGCCCGGTTCAGGGCGTCCATGCGCCGGCGCGCCTCGGCGAGCCGGTCGCGCAGCGCATCGACATCCGGCTCGCCCGGCACGTCGGCGTCCTCGAGGTACGAGATCAGCCCGGGGAGACCGTAGATATCCAGATGCAGCGCCATGAGCTGGCGGGCCGCGATCGCCCGATCGCCCCGGTCGTCAAGCTTGCTAACCTGGAGCCGTCGCCGGGCGAGCAGACGGTTGGCGTCCTTGCGAAGCTCGTCGAACTTCTGGAGCGGCGTCGGAGGCTCGGGCATGGGCGAGGCGAACAACTGCCCCAGCGGCTGCAGCCCGTCGGTGCGCGGCTCGGGGAATGCTCGCCCCACGGTCCCCAGCAGCTTGTAGCCCACGGCCAGGCGGATGTGCGCCCGCTCCGCTGCGGCGCCGTAGACCTTCTCGACGCCGCTCACCGTGCCGCCGCCTTTGATGCGCACCGGCACCCCCCGGATCAGGCACAGGGACCGGATCCGGCGCACCAGCCGCTCCCGTGTCATGTAGCGCCGCAGCGGGTCGCGAATCTGCTCGTTGTATTCCGAACGGCTGACGTCGTACTCGCCGGTCGTGTCCAGCAGCGCGAGATTCTTCTGCGGGATGCCGCGCTTCTCAAGATAGAAACGGGCGAGCTCGACCGACTCCTCGTCGTTGCGGTTGGCGACGACCAGGACCTCGGCCGGCTCGAGACCGGCGGCCGTCGATGCGACGACCAGCACCAGCAGGAGAACCGTGACGATATTTCGCTCATCGGGCATGATGTTTTCCAATCGGATGATAGCGGGTACCTCGACGGGTTAGACACGCCGCCCGGCGGGCTGCTAGGATATCGTCCGAGGAATCGCTTTTCAAAGCCCGCGCGGCGTCGCGGCAGGCGCCGGCAATCGAAGTCGGCAACGTCCTTTGCGACAGCGCGGCGGGTCTTGCGGGCCGCCGCGCGCCGAACCGTGGGGGGCGGCGCCCGCGGAAGGACACCGCGCTTCACTCGGGCTGCGACAGACGCGGCGAGCAATACGGAGACGACATGACGCGATGGAGCCTGCTGCTTCTGGTGCTGCCGGCGGCCCTGACGGCCGGGTGCCCCGTCACCCAGTCGCAGGACACCCCCGTCCCCGCGATCCGCCGCAGCGCCGAAGCCGGCGGGGGCGATTACTGGCTGTACGTTCCGAGCAACTATGACGCCGGTCAGTCCTGGCCGCTCGTCGTCACGCTTCACGGCACACACGGTTGGGATTCCAGCCGGGCGCAGATCGCCGAGTGGAAGGCGCTTGCCGAGGCCGAAGGGTTCATCGTGGCGGCGCCGCAGCTCAAGAGCGTGCAGGGCATTCTGCCGGTGGTGCGCAGCCTCTGGTACGCCGACCTCGAGCGCGACGAGCGGGTCATCCTTTCGATCGTGGACGAGCTGTCGGCGGAGTACAGCATCGACCCCGGCGAGGTGCTGCTGACCGGCTTCTCGGCCGGGGGGTATCCATTCTACTACACGGGGCTTCGCAACCCCGACCGGTTTGACATGCTCATCGCCCGCGCGTGCAACAGCAGCATCGAGATCTTCGAGCGGGTCGAGCTGACGGACGCGGCGCGGGAACTGCCGATCCTGATCTTCTGGGGCAAGGACGACCTTCCGCCGCTGCGCGAGCAGTCGTGGGAGGCGTTCCGCTATCTGCGTCAGCGCGGGTTCGACAGGGCGGAGATGGACGAGATCAAGGGCGGGCACCTCCGCCGGCCCGAGATCGCCTGGCGGGAGTGGTCGAGGCGCCTCGAGCGCCGGCGCGCCCGCGACAGATAGGACAGGCAGCGAGCGCCGCCCGCGCTCACTGCGGGCGCGCCAGGGCCTCCTGCCTGTCCGGCATGGCTTCGATGGCGGGCGGAAGCTCGGCGCGGGCGGTGCGTCGCAACGCCATCCACGCGGGCGTCTCGCCGGCGGGGATGCGGAAGACCCAGTCCACCTTCAGCACCTTCGGTCCGCCGTTCTTGAACCAGGGGCGGGCGACGATCAGCTTGCCCACCTCGCTGACGTGCTCGTCGTTGGTGGGCGGCACGCTGAGCTGCCAGTCGGCGATGCTCGTCGCTTCCCGATAGGCGTCGTAGCTCCGCGCGCGATCGAGCTGGCCGCCGTAGGTCCGCGCCGTCAAGTAGCCAAGCGGGTAGCAGCTCCGCCCGGCGTCGGTGACGAGGCGGAAGTGCGTCGCCGGCAGGCGCCACCAGTCCGCCTCGTCGTCGCGGACGTCCTCGCTGACGCCGACGCGGACGATGACCACGCGCGAGCCGCCGAATTCCACGTCGCGCGGATCGGACGGCACGTCGTACGTCCAGTCGGCGTTCTCCGGCGGGATGTACACGCCGTCGATCGACAGCGATCCCGGCATGGCCGTCAGCACGCCGAGGCGCACCTGGTGCTCGTTGCGCTCCTTGTCGACGTACGTCTGCTCCATCTGGTTGTGCGCGCACCAGGCGTCCAGCAGCAGGTCGCCGTGAACCGTGCTCCACCGCCGCTCGCCCCGCAGCGAGCCGCCCGAGAACGTCCGCACCATGCCCAGCGTGAACTCGTCCGGGCGGAACGGATGCAGACGCTGGTTGCGGTTCAGCGTGTCGTCGAACGGCTGGTAGGTGATGATCGTCCGCCCCCAGGGCATCAGCTGGGCGGCCACCGCGAGCACGCCCACCATCACGATCCCGCTGATGAGTCCCACGACGCCGCCGGCGACGCGGTCCGGCCAGACGCCCATCACCACGTTGCCGCCCAGGAAGCGGTCGAACAGGAATCGCAGCCCCAGCAGCGGCAGCACGAACAGCGCGATCAGGCTCACCGCCTCCGCGTAGGCCGGCTGACGGTCGTACAGCAGCCACATCGCAAACGGCTCGTAGTAGTTGAACGCCAGCACCGCGCAGGTGATCGTCAGGATCGCCATGATGATGGCGCTGTAGAGCCCCTGGACCACTTGGTAGTAGGCGATGCCCAGGATCAGCAGCGTGGCGAGGATCATCAATACCATCGGCTCGGCTCCTCAGGACTTCCTGGCCTGCTGGGTGACGCGGATGACTTCCTGGATGCTCGTGACGCCCGAGATCACCTTCCGCAGCGCCTGCTCCTGCAGGTAGAGCATCCGGTTCTTGCGGGCGGCTGTCTTGATCTGCGAGAGCGACTCGCCGGAGACAACCATCTGACGCAGCTCGTCGGTCATCTCCAGCAGCTCGAAGGCGGCCGTCCGCCCGAAGTAGCCCGTGCCCTGGCAGGTCGGACAGGTGATCGGGTTGCCCTTCTCGTCGGTCAGCGGCTCGGTGGGCGGACGGTAGAACTGGTCGATCTTCGCCGAGGACAGATTCGCCTTCGCCAGGAGTTGCGGGTCCGGACGGTAGGCCTCCCGGCACTTGGGGCAGAGCTTCCGCAGGAGCACCTGGCAGAGCACCGCGCGGAGGTGCCGTACGCCCTCGGCGTCGCCCTCGCACAGCTTCCACCACTTCGCCAGCGCGGTGAAGGTGTCCGTCGCCCGCATGCCCAGGATCAGGTTCTTCGCAGCGGCGGCCTCGCTGATGAGCCCGGCGGACTTCGCGTCGGGGCACTGGTCGACCATGATCACGTCCGGGTCGCGGCGGATCGCCGACGCCAGCGCGGTGGGCAGCTTGCCCTTCTCGCCGTAGGCCGCCTGCGTAACGTTGTCGAGGTCCACGTCCGGCTTCGCCTCCAGCGAGACGAGCTGGTACATGAACGCGTCATGGTCCCGCAGCAGCGAGTAGAGCGTGCTCGTCACGCCGTTGCCGCTCGGACCGGAGACGATGATCAGCCCGTGCTCGGCGTGATTGAGCTCGCGGACGCGCTCGAGCATCTTCTCGCTCATGCCCAGCTCTTCGAGGCGCGTATGCACGGTCTGCTCGACGCTGC
>CAZADC010000031.1:0-17153 GCA_964483755.1 uncultured Planctomycetaceae bacterium
CGCTTGCGGGCCTCGAGGTCGTCGCGGATGCGGTTGAGCAGCTTCTCGCCCGTCAGCCCTCTTGCGGTGGGGTCCCGCCGCCACTGCTCCAGCGACGGCGCGCGGAAGACGACGACCTCGTCCTCGGTATGTCCGACGACGCGGGCGTAGTCCAGCACGTCGGCGCCGACCTGCGTGTAGAAGATTGTCAACGGGCCCGCGAGCATGACCACCAGCACCGGCCAGACGGCGCCGGGGCGATACCGCGTCGCGCGGGCGAGCGCCAGCACGATGATCCCCGCCGCCACGGCCAGCACGAGCGCCAGCACGCTCGGCGCGACCAGCACCCATCGCTGAAGCGGCTGGATGGCGACCGAATCCGTCCCGGCCAGGGCGAAGAAGTACAGGTAAACCCCGACGGGGACCATGCCCAGCAGGAGCGCCAGGAACGGGGCGTCGCTGCGCAGCGGCGTTCGCCCGGCGAGATAGCACGCGATCGCCAGCGTCGCCGCCAGCGCCGGCGCGTGCCCGAGCAGCACCACCAGCAGCACGAACGCCCACGCGAACCGCAGCCGGTACAGCACCGCCACAATGACCGGCACGAAGATCACCAGCCCCAGCAGCAGCGCCATCACCAGGACCATCCAGGGATGGTGGATGAGGTTCAGCGGCTGAACGAACATCCGCCCGAGCGGCGTCCAGAGGTCGCGCCAGTAGACGCCCGGGGAGAAATGCACCCAGCGTCCCGTTGCGACGTACCGCCAGAACGCGTTCACCGCGGCGAAACCGATCAGATTGACCGCCAGGAAGACGCCCGTCCGCCACCGGCCGGTCTCCCGCAGCAGCGGCGTCCGCCCGCGATGGTGATCGAACCGCCCGCCGCGCGCGTTGCTCGTCGTCTTGCTCACGTCGGCATTCTACCCGCCGCCCGGGGGCGATGTCACCCGCCCGGCTCCCACAGCAGCACGTATTCGCCGCCGGGCTCGGTGTCGAAGCGGACCAGCCCGTCGTCGATGTCGAAGGCAACGAGCTCGCCGTCCCGCGTGACGGATGCGGGCGTGGGGCACTCGACGACAACCGGCCCACCGGCGCCCGAGACGATCCGCGACCGCTCGGGGCGCCCGACGCACCAGTCGATGTCGACCTCGAACGCTCCGCGCGCCCGCAGGCCCTCGACCTTCCCGTCCGACCACGATTCCGGCAGGGCGGGAAGGATCCGCAGCACGCCGTTGTGCGACTGGAGCAGCATCTCGCACACCCCGGCCGTGCCGCCCAGGTTGCCCTCGATCTGGAAGATCCGCGGCGGGTGCAGGTCCAGCAGCGAGTCGGTGGCGAAGTCCAGCACCAGGCGCTCGAGGTGGTGCCTCGCCAGGTCGCCCTCGCGCAGGCGCGCCCAGCAGCAGACCGTCCACGCCCTCGACCACCCGGTGTGCCCGCCCTCGGCCGCCAGACGCCGCTCCAGCGACACCCGCGCCGCACGGGCCAGCTCCGCGTCGGCGTCCGGGGTGAACTGCTCGCCGGGGAACAGCCCGAACAGATGCGAGATGTGCCGGTGTCCGGGCTCGGCTTCCTCGCAGTCCTCGCCCCATTCCTGGAGTTGGCCGTGCCGGCCGACCTTAAGCGGGGCGAGTCGGTCCAGGACGTCCCGCCACGTCGTGCGGAGCGGGTCATCGCATTCCAGCAGTTCGCTCGCCGCGACGCAGTGGGTCAGCAGGTCGCGGATGAGCTCCAGGTCCATCGCGGCCGCCACGCACAGCGACACCGGGCTCGTGCCGCCGACGAAGCGGTTCTCCGGCGACTGCGACGGGACGGGCACGAGCTCGCCGGTCCGCGGGTCCTCCGCGAGATAGTCCACGTAGAACGCGGCCGCCTCCTTCAGCAGCGGATACCCCCGGGTGCGGAGGTAATCAGTGTTTTGTGAGAATTCGTATCGCCACCAGACATGCTGGGCGAGCCAGGCCGCGGCGCCGATCCAGCAGTCCCAGCCGCGCGATTCCGGCGTCGCCCGTCCCCAGGGATCGGTCTGGAGCGGCATGAATACCCCGTCGCAGCCGTAAAGTTTGCGGGCCACCTCCCGGCCGTGGGGGACGAACCGCTCGACGTGCCCCAGCAGCGGCTCGATGCACTCGACGAGCCCGCACGGCTCGGCCGGCCAGTAGTTCATCTGGATGTTGATGTCCTGGTGCAGGTCGCACTGCCAGGGCGGGTCGAGCTGCTCGTTCCAGATGCCCTGAAGGTTCGCGGGCACCTCGCACTTGCGGCTGGAGCATATCAGCAGGTACCGCCCGAGATTGGCATAGGTCGCCAGCAGGGCGTCGTCGTCGGCGCCGTCGCGCATGGCCGCCAGGCGGGCGTCGGTCGGTTCGTGGTCGCGGTCCTCGCCCAGCTCCAGGCGCACGCGCCGGTACAGTTCCTGGTGGGCCGCGACGTGCGAATTCAGCAGGTCGTCCCAGCTCTCGCCGGCGGCCGTGTCGAGCTGCGCCAGACAGTCGGGGCGCGGGTCGCCGCCGTCGTGATCCACCGCGATGCTCAGCAGCACCAGCGCCTCCCGCGCGTTGACGTCTGCAAGCGCCTCGTCGTCGTGGGTCCGCGTGCGGACGCCGGCTTCGGCGAGCACGCGTCCCGCCACGCAGAACCGTACGCCCTCGGTGAAGCGCCCGAGATACCCGAAGGCGTTGCCGTCGGCGAAGGGCTCGATCTCGCAGTCGACGTCGTCGATGCGCCCCAGCGCCAGCGTTGCCGCGACCGGGCCTCCCTCGGCCGACAGGCGGACCGCCATGACCGGCAGGGCAACGTGGGCGATGTACTCCCGCCGCCGGGTCACGCCATCGCTGCGGTAGCGGACGGTGACGCGCGCCGCGTCCAGGTCCAGCTCGCGCCGGTAGTCGCTCGCCTCGCCGGATTCGCAGCGTATCCACAGGTCCCCCGCCGGCTGGTACGGGTCCACGCGGTTGGGCTTGCCCTCCCGCCCGAGCACGCCGCCCGGTCCGCCGAACACCTTGTTGGCCAGCTCCCCCGCCTCGAGCGTCTTGCCCTCGAAGAAGAGACGGCGGATCTCCTCCAGGCGATCATTTCGCTTCTCGACGTCCCGGTCGCGCCCCTCGCCGCGCCACAGCCATTCGTGGTTGAGGGCGATCCGGTCGGCGTTCGGGTCGCCGAGGACCATCGCTCCGAGTGTTCCGTTGCCGATCGGCAGGCCCTCCTTCCACTCGGGCGCGGGTCGGGCATACCAGAGCATCGAGTGCGGCCAGCGGTTGTCGGCGGCGTCGGGCATGGCAGCGGTCTCCTGTTGCGGGTCGGCGGCGCATCGTAGCGTTCGCCGGGCGACTTGCCAGAGGAAAAGCATACGGGTTGGCCAACGACCCCGAGCAGTGAGGTGGACGCGGGCGGATGCGACTACTTTCGCCGGGCGTTGACCCAGGCGCGGTAGACGGCGTTGTTTTTCAGGAAGATCGTGAACGCCGTCGCGGTCGGCCAGGGGTAGCTGACCGATTCGTTCAGCAGCCGCCCGTCGACGATGCGGGCGCGCCATTCGAGGATCGGGAACCGTCCCTGACGCCAGGCGCGGTGCGTCCGGGCCTCGGCCAGCGAGCCGAGCAGGATCAGTCCGATCTCGTATTCCGCCATGCCGTCCGGGCCGGTCTCGCCTTCGATGTACATGTCGTACGTCCGGCCGCTGAAGATCATCTCGTTGTGGACCGTGCCGTCCGCGTCGTAGGTGGCGAAGGCGGTCATCCTGTCGTAGCGATACCGCGCCAGGTTCAGTCCCGGGAAGATCGCGGTGACGAACTTCGGCGCCGCCCGCCCGACGACCAGCCCGTCGCGGGTGATCGTGGTCGCCTCGCCCACGGGGTGGACCGGGTACTCGGGGTCGATCGCGCCCGCCACAACGTCCCGCAGCGGCGCGCTGAGCGTCTCCATGCGATCCATGGTTCCGTAGACGGTGTTGCCGGGGAAATGCCGCGCCAGCTGCGGCTGCATGTTCTCGGCCACGTTGACGGCATTGAGTTCCTTCTCAAAACTGACCCGAGGCGTGTCGTCGGCGAGATTCACGGCGATTCGCTGGCGGATCATCCCGCCCAGCAGCGCCCCGGCGTAGCGCAGCGCCAGCTCACCGTTCGCCACATCGGCGGACAGCTCCACCTCCTGCGGGCGATAGTGTTCCTCGACCGACGCGTCGAATGTACGCAGGTCATTGACGTGCATGCGCCCGCTGAGCGTCGAAGTCTCGGCGTATGGCTTGATCGCGGCGATGAGGCGGTCGGCGAATCGCTCCGGAGGCTCGGCCGGCTGTGTCGCGGCGGCCGGGTCGCGCCACGGTTCCGCCACGCGATCCATCCAGTCCGAGAGCGCCGAATCGTCCAGGTGCGAGCAGAGCAGCTCGAAGCCGACCTTCGGTGCATCGGGGGCATCGGTCATGCGGGCGTTGACCCAGCCGTGATTCTCGCCCACGCGCAACTCCAACGAATCCAGCTCCGCCAGCTCCATCGTCCAGGGGACGTGCTCGGGCGATAGCAGGAGCGGGGCGTCTTCCGGCCGGGTCTCCGGTGCGGGCGGTACGGCGCGGGGGCGGACGTTGTATGCGCCCGCGTGCCCGTCGAGCAGTACCTCTTCGCCGGCCAGTCGCGCCCGCAGTCCGTCGAAATCGACCAGCAGGTGCGACAGCCGCTCGTCTTCGCCTGACCGTGCGGCCAGGTCGATCGTGAATCCCCCGGCCGGTTGGTACGGCCGCAGGCCGGGCGCCAGCTCCACGAGCGATTCCGCGTGCTGCGTCGAGACGGCCAGGTGCGCGCCGACGGGTCGTCGCCATGCGAAGGCGCCGCCCGAGCGGCGCCATTCCGCGCCCGCGACGAGGTGCAGGTCGCCCACGTCGGCCAGCAGGTTCCGCAGGTGGACGCGGGACAGGTCGCGCGCGACGGCAAGCTCGATCCGAAGGTCCGCGGTCATGTCCGCCGGCTTGACCAGCACCAGCGGGCGCAGCGGAGGCGCGACGTCGTCCTGGACGCCCTCCTGCCAGACGGGCAGCGTCACGTCCGGCACAGTGAATCTGACCGATGCGTCGGTGGCGTCCAGATCGGCGTGCAGTTCAAAGCCCCGCGGGCCGTCGGCGCAGTGGACCTCCGCCCGGACGGCGCCGCCCAGGCCGTACGCGTCGGCGATGGAGGCGATTTCCGGCGCGATCGCACGCAGCGCGTCGTCCGGAACCGCGCGGAGTCTGAAACGCAGGTCGATCGGTTCGCCGGGCGACGCGGCATCCCACGCCGGCGGGCGCGGCGGCGTGGTGCCCAGCAGCTCGACGTGGCTTTCGCCGAAATCAGCCGCCAGCATGCGGATCCTGACGCCTCCGGTATCGGATGCGGGCACGGCTGCACTGAGACGCCCCCGCAGAGGCACTCCGGCTCGTTTTCGCCGCCGCCCGTCGGTGGAGCGGAACTCCAGCGCGTCGCCGACGAAGGCGAGGTTCAGCGTTCCGCCGTTCCGAGCCCACGACGCCTCGACGTCCGCCACGGCCGAGCCGGTCAGCCTCGCTTCCCCGAGCGCCCGGCGCAGGGCGGGGGAGCCTTCGACGAGCCGCGCCGCGTCCGTCACCCGCAGGTGCATCCCGCCGTGCACCGTCGCGCCCCGGTTGGCGTCCGCCTGTATGCCGGCGCGGCTCCACAGCGCGGCGCTCAGGCCCGGCAGGTCCACGTCGGCGTCGGCGGCGTAGCGGCGGTCGCGCGGGGCGGCTTCGTCGACCAGCAGGTTCACGGTCGCCCGGGCGGCGCGGCCGGCCGGTTTGACGAACAGCTCGCCCGCGGCGATTTCCGTGTGCAGCAGATCGGCGGAAAGGTTGGCCCGCTGGGCCACGGACGAAAGCTGGACCACGCACTCGCCGTGGATCGTCCCCGCCAGACGCAGCGGCCGCGACCCGTCGGCGGGCACACACGCCAGCAGCTCCCCGACGCGCTCGGCGGAATAGCGGCCGCGCAGCGTCGCGATCGGCACGTCGCCGGCGGAGTCAAGCTCCACCGCGGCGTGGTGAAGGCCGATCCAGGCCTTGCCGACCTGCAGCCCGGCGTTGACGTCGCGCAGGATCGGTCGCTCGCCGTGCAGCGCGGCGTCTACCGAGAGCGCCATCGGGCGTTCCACGGGTTTCACGAATCCTCCGGTCGCCAGGTCGGCGCCGGCGGGAAGCTCGATCTGCAAGGAAAGGTGCGTCGCCCCGCGTCGCTCCACGGCGGCGCGGCCGGTGACGACGCCGTCGATCCGCACGGCCGACAGGAGCGACTCCAGCCAGGGCGAGGCGTCCGCCAGCGCCCTTGTGTCGCGGACGGTCCAGTCGCCTCGCCATTCCACGCCCGCGAGGCAGGCGGCGACGTCGTCGAAGGTCGGCATGCCGTCGCCGGTCACGTAGCAGGCGGTCAGATGCCGGAGGTCGATTCGCCCCCGGCCGCGGAAGGCGTTGTCGCCGAGGGCGACGTCCGCCTCGTCGACGACGAGGACCCACGTGCGCTCGTCCATCACGCCGCCCATCCGGACCCCCAGCGTCCGACCGGCGGGCTTGAGCGGCCGCTGGCCGCGGCGCACCGTCGCCCCGGTCGCGTCGGCAGCCAGCCGGAGACTGAATCGCCGTCGCCCCCGCGCGCCGGTCACCTTCAGATCGATCGGGCCGTCGACGACCAGCCCGCCGGGCAGGGCGGGCTCACCGGTCAGCATGGCTGCCAGCCGCATGGGATGGACCACGCCCTCCATGTCGACCGATTCGATCGCCTGCCATCCGCCGCTGCCGACGTCGCTGGAGGCGACCAGGCTGCCGGACATGTCCAGTCCGGGCAGATTGACCGCCAGCGACTCCACGTCGATGCGCCCGGAGAACGGGTCGAAGGAGGCGTCGAGCTTTACGCCCGCCCGGTAAATCACCGGCAGGGCCGGGCCCATGATCGGCTGGGCGTCGAGGTCGCGGACGTGAACGTCCACGCCGATCCGGTCGGCCTGACCGCGGCGGTTCAGATGCACCTTCACCGAGCCGCCCAGGCGTCCGGTGAGCCTGCGCAGCGGCAGGTCGAGCAGACGCGGAACGTCGAAGCGGCTCAGGTCCACGCCGGCGAAGCTCAGGGACGCGTCGGCTGCGGTCTCAGCGTCGGCGCCCCCGGCGCCCAGGTGAACGGCGACCGTCGCCGGCTGGCCGTCCTGGGCGACCGTTCCGGACATCGTCACGCGCCCCAGCCCGCGAACGGCGCCCTCGACCACCTGGAGATCGCTGACGCCGACCACCAGCCGCCCCGGACGGGCGGGCAGGTCCAGGATCACCGTGCCGTCGTGCACCGTGATCGACGACGCCTGCAGGTCCATCTCCGCCTCGATAAGCGGCTGGATGTTCGGTCGTCCGTCCGCGTTCGTCGCGATGTGAACGATCGGGCTGTTGATTTCCATCCAGCCGATCCGGCCGCGCACCAGATCCCACGGGGCGAAGCTCGTGCGGATGCGGTCCACGCGGACCATCGGTCCGGATGCGGCGTCGAACCCCGGCGGCTGGCGGATCGTCAGCCCGCCGATGCGCACCTCCGCCCAGCTCAGCTCGAGCGATTCGATCTCCACTTCGGCGCCCACATCCTCGCTGAGCCGTCGGGCGAGATGATTGCGCACCATCTCCGTCGGCGCCCACCAGGGCAGCGTCACCACGACGGCCGCGAGCAGCAACGCGACCACCGCGCCCCAGCGGCATACCCGCTGCCACCACCGTCGGACCGGCTTGTTGCGTCTGCGTTTCATGCCTTCGAGACAGAACCGTCCACCCCGGTCGCACCGCGCGCTCGCGGACGCCCGGCGCGTGCAAGTAAAACCCTATTCTATAGATGCGCCGCCCGCCGGCGCAAGCGCAAATGGGCCCGGTCGCGGAAGGGCACGGCATCAGACGTTGAAGCGGAAGAGAATCACGTCGCCGTCCTGCACGACGTAGCTCTTGCCCTCGAGGCGGACCGTGCCCGCGGCGCGGGCGGTCTTCATGTTCCCCGCGGCCTGCAGGTCGTCGAAGGCGACCGTCTCGGCGCGGATGAAGCCGCGGGCGATGTCGGTGTGGATTTCCCCCGCCGCCTCGACGGCGGCGGCGCCGGCGGGGATCGACCAGGCGCGGGATTCCTCCGGCCCGGTCGTCAGGAAGCTGATGAGATCCAGCCGCTCGTAGCACGCGCGGATCAGGCGGTCGCGCGCCGGCGCGTCGAGCCCCAGGTCGGCGAGAAACTCCCGCCGGTCTTCTGCGTCGAGCCGAGCCATCTCCTCCTCGATCTTCGCCGAGAGCTTCACGCACGGCAGGCCGGAAACCTCCTCCGGCGCGGGCGCCTCCAGGTCGTCCTCCGAGCAGTTGAGCACCACCAGCACGGGCTTCTGCGAGAGGAACGCGAAGCTGCGGATGAGTTTGGCCTCGGCGTCGTTGGCGACGGCGGAGGAGATGGGCCGCTCGGTCTCGAGCGTCTCGGCAAGGCGCTGCATGAGCTCGAGTTCCCGCTGCTGCTGGTCGCGGCGGGGGGTGGGTTTGCGGACCGCCTCGGTGAGCTTCTCGACGCGGTTGGTGACCTGGTCGAGGTCGGCGAAGAGCGTCTCGGCCAGCAGCTCCTCGACGTCGCGGGCGGGGTCGACCGAGTCCCGGTAGGGCGGCACGGCCGGGTCCTCGAACGCGCGGACCACGAACACGAGCATGTCGCTCTGCCGCATCGCGGGCCAGTGGGCCTGCGCCCGCTGGCGTCCGGCGGCGTCGGACAGGTCGAAGCCCGGCAGGTCCAGGAACTCCAGCTCGGCGTGGGTGAGCTTCTTCGACTCGCTCATGTCGCCCAGCCACTCGACCCGCTCGTCGGGCACCTTCACCACCGCCAGGTGCGCCTGATCGGGGCGCGACAGGTCCACGTTCGACCCGCCCGCCTCGGCGACGGCGGCGAACAGCGTGCTCTTTCCCGACAGCGGCGGACCGACCAGCGCGACACGCATGGACACCTCGAATTCAGGGGTTGCTCGGAAACGTCGCCTTTACCGCGCGGCCGGCGGCAAGTCAATCGGCCGATCGGCCCGCCAGGCGGCGGGCGATGCGGTCGACGGCGCGGCGCCCGGCGTCCAGCGCCTCCGGCTCGACCGGGCGGCTCGCCCACCGCAGGCGGTAGTACAGCTCCACGACCGACGACAGGTCGCCCGGCGGAAGCTCCAGGCGGGCGGTCGCCTCGGACGCGTACTCGCGGTAGGTCTGCCCGGGGTCGCGCCGGACGCCGTGCCGCGCCAGAAGCCGCAGCAGGCGGTCGAAGAACTTCAGCTCCGCCGGGCGCACGCCGTAGGTCCGCAGCGCTTCCTGCTCGCGGCGGTGGCGGCGGCGCTGGAGGCGAACGATCACCAGCGCCTCGACCAGCAGCCCCGCGACCGCGACGGCGATCAGCAGCTTGAGGGCGAGCTCGTCGATGCGCCCCTCGATCAGCAGCCGTCCGAAGCTGTTGCGGACGGCGTTCCACGCGCCCCTGGCCGCGCCCGCGACGGCGCCCAGGGCGCCGGTGATCTGCTCGCCCAGGCGCCGGCGCGCCGCGGCGTTGTACCCGACGAAGTAATCCTGCCAGAAGAACCGCATGGACGACCAGGTGTCCTCGAGCTGGCGCCACCATCCGCCCGGCGCCGAGGACGAGCCGGCCGGCGTGGCGTCGAAGGTCGCCCACCAGGTCTCGGGCGTGTAGACCTCCGTCCACGCGTGGGCGTGGCGGTCGCGGACGATCCAGGCGTCGAGCGCGTTGCTGTACTCGTCGGTCATGAAGCCCGTCGCCAGGCGGGCGCGGACGTCCAGCAGGCGACAGAGCACCACGTGGGCCGAGGCGAAGTACTCGCAGTGTCCGCTGGGCTCCTCGAAGAGGAACTCCTCGACGCCCTCGGCGGACGCGTCGTGTCCGGACAGGTCCAGCGAGTAGGTGTACTCGGAGCGCAGGCGATCGGCGAGGTGCCGGGCGATCCGCAGGTCGTACTCGCCGCGCCGGGCGGGAGGGGCGGTCTCGCGAGCCGTCAGCAGGTCGGCGCACCAGCGGCGCGCCAGCGCGGTGACGCGCCCGGCGACCTGGGGGCGAGGATACTCGTGACGCACGGCGCTGCGTCGCAGCCGGAGGTACTCCCGCTGCTCGTCCGACAGCGGACGGGCCCAGGAGAAGGCGGTGTAGCGGATGCGCGACGCGTCGGAGCGCGTGTGCAGGATCGCCACGTCCCCGTCCGGCTCGACCCGCAGCGTTGCGTCGGCCGACTGCCCGGCGACGACCGGCGGGAGGGCGAACGCCGACGGCGCCAGGTGGCGGTCCATCGTGATCTCCTGCACGATCGCGGCGTCCAGCGCGCCGTCCGGCAGGGGGGGGACGAAGGTGGAGCCCCGCTCGCGGCGTCCCTTGAACCACCGGGACTCCCGGTAGGTGTTGTACGTCTGCCCCCGGAAATACATCGGCCCGGTCCACATCCGCCCGGTGTCGGCGCGGCGGGCGCGGACCTGCATCACCACGCGGTTGGACTCGTAGACCCGGCTCGACTCGCCGAGGCGGATGCCGGTGGCGAAACCGGTCGCGGCCGCTCCGCCCTCGCGCGCCAGCGCTCCGCCCCCCGCCCCGACGCGAGGCGCCGCCAGGAACGTCCCCGCGCCGATCAACAGGACGATGAACAGCACCCAGGCCGAGCGCCCGAGCAGGGCGCCGCGCGGCCAGGTCTTCCCGACGTTCCACGCCACGCGCCGCGGGGCGAGGGGCGCCTGCTCCATTGCCAGCCGGGCCGCCGCGGCGGCGTCCAGCCCGCGCTTGAGGGTGAACACCATCACCACGTAGCACGCCAACGCCAGGTAGGTCAGGAAGATTATCGCGTACAGCAGGCGGTCGCTGAGCAGCGCCCCGGCGACCACGAGCAGAAGGCTCAGCGCGAGCATCTGGAAGTAATCCCGGTTGCTCTTCCGCTCGAAGAGCTTGGTGAGCTGGAGGAGGATGAGGAAGTGCCCCAGGGCGATGATGATCAGTTGCCCTGCGACGACCACCTCGACGATCAGGATCAGCCCCGCCGCCGCGACGGCGGCGTTGATGATCCCCCGCCGCAGGTAGACCTCCATGCGCCGGTGCGCCGCCACGAAGTTCACGCCCACCGCGAGCGTCGCCATCAGCGCGTAGAACGGGTTGCCCTCGCCGACGCTGAACGCGACCACCCCCAGCCAGATCAGCACCAGCAGCGGGCGCTCCAGGCGCCGCCGCTCGGTGACGGTGACCTCCACCGTGCTGTAATCCCTCAGCGGCATGCGTCCTCCCGCACTATGGTCGCCGGATCGTCTTCGAAGACGCCGTCGAGCTGCGCCTCCGAGATCATGGTCAGCCTCCTCGCCGCGCGGCGGATGTCGTCGAGCGGGGCGCGGCGGAGGCGCGCCTCGTCGGCCGAGACGACGACCCCTTGGGCCGTGCGCAGGGCGGGGATCGGCAAGGCCGCCACGGTTGCGGCGAGGCGGTGGACGGTGTTGGCGTCCGCCTCGGCCAGGGCGTCGAGGAGCTTGCGGCGCTGCCCGCGTCCCGGAGCGGGCGTCCAGACGCGCGGGCCGTCGGTGCGGCTCATCGCCAGGCCGACGCGGTATCCGCGCGAGAAGGCGTAGTCGACCAGCGTGGCCGTGAACCGCAGCATGCGCTCCCGCCGGTGAGCGGCCAGGTCCGAGAGATCCTCCAGGAACGTGTCCAGGATCACCCAGAGCATCTCCGGCAGGGGGCGGGCCATCTCGCGCAGCACCGGCTCGCGATGCGACGCGCTCTTGCGCCAGTGAATCCAGCGCGGGCTGTCGCCGGGGCGGTATTCCCGCAGACCGAAGAACTCGTCCTGCCCGCCCGAGACCATGCTCGGCGCGAAGGTGGAGGTCTCCACCGCCCCCCGCATGAGGAGTTGGCGCATGAGGGTTCCCCGCGCCGGCCAGACCACGAACGAGCCCGGCAACTCAAACGTGCGATACGCGCGGACGAGCCCGAAGGGAAAGGTCGTCAGCACCCGGACGCGGCGGAACTCGACGCGCCCGCGCCGGTGGGCGACGAGCCGCGCCCCCGCCCGGAAGGACGTCCGCGGGGCGATCTGCAGGCAGAAGCCCGCCAGGCTCTCGACGCCCTCGGGGGCGATCTCCTCCACGCGCACGCCCAGGCACGCCGACCGGCGGCGGACGTTCTTCAGGTAGTAGCCCAGGTGGATCGTTGTGTTCTGCCACACGCGGTCGGGCAGATCGCGGCGCAGCCTTACGCCGCCCACGCCGCGGTGGGCGACGCTGCCCGAGACCATCAGTGAGCCCATCATCCCGCCGAAGACGATGTAGGCGAGCGGCGCCTCGGACTTGACGGCCGCCACGCCGACCAGGATCGCCACGAGAAGATACAACCACCCCGCCAGCGTCAGGCGCAGGCGAACGCTGTACATGCGCGGCCGGTCGGGGCTGTCGGACACGCGAACCTCCTCGATCACTCGGGAACGGGGACGGTGTCGAGAATCTTGCGGAAGACGGCGTCCGCGGCGCCCGCGGCGCCTTCGTGGCTGAGCGCCTTGGTGATGATGCGGTGCGCGCAGACGGCCGGGGCGAGGTCCTTCACGTCGTCGGGCACGACGTAGTCGCGCCCCTCAATCGCCGCCGACGCCCGCGCCGCCTGCAGCAGCGCCAGCGAGCCGCGCGGGCTGAGCCCGAGCGTGAGATCGTCGCTCCGCCGCGTCGCCTCCGCGATGCGCAGCACGTAATCGACGATCCCGTCTTCCACCGTCACTTCGAGCACGCGATCCTGCAGGGAGATCACCTCCGCGACCGACAGCACCGGCTCCAGCCCGGCGAGGCGCGTTCGACTCGGCTGGGTCTGGAGGATCTGCTTCTCGGTGTCGTGGTCCGGGTAGCCGATCCGCACCCGCAGCATGAAGCGGTCGAGCTGGTTCTCGGGCAGGAAGTAGGTGCCCTCGAATTCGTACGGGTTCTGCGTGGCGAGGACCATGAACGGCGGGCCGAGCGGGTAGGTCTCGCCGTCGGCGCTGACCTGCGACTCGTTCATCGCCTCGAGCAGCGCGCTCTGCGTGCGGGGCGTCGTCCGGTTGATCTCGTCGACGAGCACGATGTTCGCGAAGATCGGCCCGCGGTTGAACACGAACTGCCCCGAGGCGGAATCGTAGATGCTCACGCCGAGAATGTCGCTGGGCAGCAGGTCCGGCGTGAGCTGGATGCGGCTGAACTCGCAGTCGATGCTCTTGGCGATCGCGCGGGTGAGAACCGTCTTGCCCACGCCGGGGACGTCCTCGAGCAGCACGTGCCCGCGCGCGAGCAGGGCGATCAGAACCCGGCGGACCACGTCGGCCTTGCCGAGCAGCACCGACTCGACCTTCCGCTGCAGCGCCTGAAGCTTCGCGTGTGTCTCGGCCATGGTTTCTCCGCAGGAGCGGTTCTTGCCCCGATGCGATAGTGTATTATAAGGGAACCTTCGCGACCAGCGGGTCCTGCGCCGCGTCGGCGCCGGCCCGCGGCGTCCGCGAAACCGCGAGAAGATATGTTCACCGGGATCATCCGACACGTCGGCGAGGTGCTCTCGGCCGCTGGAGGCCGGGGAGGGACGCGCCTGCGGATCGACGTCGGCCTGCTGGCCGAGACGCTCGCGCCCGGCGACAGCGTGTCCGTCAACGGCGCCTGCCTGACGGCCGCGACCGTCGACGGCGCCCGCGCCGAGTTCGATGTCGTCGCCGAGACGCTTTCCCGTACGACCCTCGGCGCGCTGCGGCGCGGCTCGCGGGTGAACCTCGAGCCGGCGGCGGCGCTGGGCGAGACGCTCGACGGGCACCTTGTGCAGGGGCACGTGGACGCCGTCGCGCGGGTGGAGCGCGCCGGGGGAGAGGGCGAGTGGCTTCTCGGCCTGTCGACAGGCACGGCCGTCACCGACACGATGATCCCCAGGGGCTCGGTCGCGATCGACGGCGTGTCGCTGACGATCGCCGAGCTGGCCGACGGACGCTTCCGCATCGCGCTGATCCCCACGACGCTGGCGGAGACCACGCTCGGCGACCTGGGCCCGGGCGATCGGGTGAACGTCGAGACCGACGTGCTCGGCAAGTACGTCCGGCGGTATCTCCGGGCGGCCGGCGCGGAGAGCGGGGGGCTGACGCTCGAGAAGCTTCGCGACGCCGGGTTCGCGTAACCGGCCGTTCAATCGTACGTTGTGACGGAATCATGAGCGACGACCGCCCCGTCATCGGCATCACGATGGGCGACCCCTGCGGCATCGGGGCCGAGATCATCGTCAAGGCGCTGGCTTGCGACGAGCTTCGCCGCCGGGCGCGGTATGTCGTGTTCGGCTTCGCCGAGCAGCTCGCCTACCTCGCCGACCAGCTCGAGACCGACTGGTGGGTCCATCGCGACCACCACGAGAAGTTCCGCCGGTTTTCCCACGAGCTGGTGGTGATGGACTACGACGAGTTCGCCATGCCCGTGGTCATGCAGCGCGGGCCCAGCCGTGTCGGCGGGCAGGCGAGCATGGCGTTCTGCCGCGACGCCATCCGCGCCACGCGGCGCGGGCTGCTGGACGCCGTGGTCACCGCCCCGATCTCCAAGACCTCCTGGAAGCTCGCCAAGATCCGCAAGTACGCCGGGCACACGGAGTTGCTGGCCGACATGTGCAAGACCAGGCACGTGGCGATGATGTTCGTCTCCCCGAAGCTCAAGGTCGTGCTGGCGACGATCCACGACGCCCTGTTCGAGATCCGTCACAAGTTCACCATCGGGCTGGTGTTCAACCCGATCGAGCTCGCCGATGCGGCGCTGCGGGAGTGGTTCGGCGTCGAGACGCCCCGCATCGCCGTCTGCGGGGTCAATCCCCACGCCGGCGAGGACGGGCACATCGGCGACGAGGAGGACCGCATCATCTCGCCGGCGATCCTCCTGGCGAGCGAGGCGGGGATGAACGTCTCCGGTCCCTTCCCGGCCGATACGCTGTTCCTCAAGGCCGTCGAAGGCCGATATGACTGCGTGGTGGCGATGTACCACGACCAGGGACTCATCCCGATCAAGCTGCTCGGGTGGCGGGACGCGGTGAACCTGACGATCGGGCTGCCGATCATCCGGACGTCGCCGGATCACGGGACGGCGTTCGACATCGCCGGACGCAACCGCGCCGACCCGTCGAGCATGATCGCCGCGATCCGCCTGGCGATCGACCTGGCCGTCCGCCGGCGCGAACGCGCCGCCGAGCGTGGCGAAGAGGGCGAATGAAGCTCTTCGACGACAAGTTCCGGCACAACAAGCTGCAGTACGTTTTCCAGAGCCTGCTGGCGATGGTCGCCGTCGCCGTCGCCATGCTGCTGATCGACTGGCTGACCAACGCCGTGATCGTCGCCGCGCTCGGGGCGACGGCGTTCGTGGTGTTCTCCCTGCCGCTCTCGCGGCAGTCCCACGCGCGGGCGGTGATCGGCGGGTACGTCGTCAGCATCGCCGTCGGAACGCTCTGCTTCTGGCTGGCGGCCGTGATGCCGGCGAGAACCGCTCACGCCGAGTACGCCCTGAAGGTGGTCTTCGGCGCCGGCGCGGTCGGCCTGGCGGTGTTCGTCATGACGATCACGAACACCGAGCACTCCCCGGCCGCCGGGGTGGCGCTGGGGCTGAGCCTCGGACAGTGGGAACTGCGCACCGTGGCGATCGTCATGCTGGCCGTCGTGACGATGGTCGTCCTGCAGCGCATCCTGCGGCGGCACTTGCGGGACCTGGCGCGATAGCGGGCCGACGCGCCCGTTGGCCGATCGACGGGTCCGGCCGCGGCAGTTCCGCCGATCCGCAGCGTGATCCTTCCGGGGCGCCCGATTCCCTGTTTTTGACCCGACGGGGGCTTGACCGCTCCGCCCGGATCGTCTAAGCTGCTGAGTCTTGCGGGAGTGTGCCCGAGTGGACAAAGGGAGCAGACTGTAAATCTGCCGGCTCAGCCTTCGGTGGTTCGAATCCACCCGCTCCCATCCGGCCTTGCGTGGCGCACCGGATGCCCGTGCGAACCCGGCCGCTCAGGCCTTGTCTGATACGCCGTTTTGAAGCCCGGATCGGATGTGTCAGGCGTGGCCCGGCGCCTGGACCGGTCGGGGTCGGCGAGGCCGTCGTCGCCGGCGCTGTGGACGAGCAGCTTCAGTTCGGCGTGGAGCGGCGGCGGACCCGATCAGCCCGTGCGTTTCGGGCCGCACGCTGTCCATGGCGGCGCGCGACGGCATGCAGGTCTTGACGCTCTTGCGGGCGTAGCTCAACGGCTAGAGCTCCAGCCTTCCAAGCTGGTTGTTGAGGGTTCGAATCCCTTCGCCCGCTTCGATGTAACTTGCTGCCATGCAGGCATTTCTGTCGCTGCCGACCGTCGGCGGCACGGCCCGTAAGGGACCCCGAAAGTGTGTACCGTACACACTTCGCTCCCGCGGGAGGTGTCGCATGGCCCCGCCGCAAGTCCGCGGCCAGCAGCCGGAAGCAGGCCTTTCTCGAATCGCTCACGAGTCCGAAGCGCCCCGATCAGTCAGACCGTCGTCTGACTGACAACAGGCAGACCCCGTGCTTGAATGGAGACATGAGCACGGCAGGAGACAGATGTGCGAGACCGCCGAAGCGGATTCCGGGGTATTGTCACCACAAGGGCAAGGGCCAGGCGTACGTGCGTCTGAACGGCGAGTTCATCTATCTTGGCCGGTACGGATCGGAGGAGAGCAGGGCTGCGTACAACCGGGTGGTCGCAGAATGGCTGGCCAGCGGGCGTGTTCTGCGGCCGGGGGTTGAAGATGACGGCCCCAGCGTCAACGAGGTGCTTCTTGCATATTGGCGGTACGCTGAGCGCTATTACGTGAAGCCTGACGGCACCCCCAGCCGCGAGCAGGACAATATCCTCACAGTCATGCGTCTGATCAAGGAGCTGTACGGCGAGACCGCCGCAGTGGAGTTCGGGCCTCTCGCTCTCAAGACGATCCGCAACCGCATGATCGAGGATGACCTGTGCCGGAACACCGTCAACCAGCGGGTCGGCATCGTGAAGAGGATTTCCAGGTGGGCCGTTGCCGAGGAGATTGTGCCCTCCAGCGTGTACCATGGACTCCAGGCCGTTGCAGGGCTGCGGCAGGCGGCGCGCCGGACGGGGTGATCCTCCCCGACAGCACCTCGCGGTATCCGCTGCTGCTCACGCGGCGGCTGGAGGGCATCGGCGAGGACG
>CAZADC010000032.1:0-16838 GCA_964483755.1 uncultured Planctomycetaceae bacterium
GAATCGCTGCGACGTCTCGTGGGCGCCGTGCCGGTCGGCCTTCATCCGGATGCGCATCTCGTGCACGCGGGCGCGGTAGCCCTTGCGGTACGGAACGTTCGGCCACCAGCAGCTCTCCGGGCCGAGTCCCCACCCGACGCGCGGAATCGCAACGGCGCGGCATTCGCCCGGCGCGAGCGTCGCGGTCACGTCCGGCACGTCGGGGTATTTCGGGCGATCGTCGCCGCAGGATGCGAGATTCGTCGTCAACGTCACCTCGACCGGCGCGCCCGTCGTGTTGCAGACCGTCGCCTCGGCCGAGAGGCAGTCGGAGGCGACGTCCGTCCGGACGAACACGTCCTCAACGTACACGGGCGGAAGAATCTCCAGCGCGATCCCGCGGATGATCCCGTCGGCGAGCGCCGGCTGCCACGTCGCGCCCTGCGGCACGACGTATTTCCCGTCGCGCCGATACTTGTTTCGCCCACAGACGTTGACCTGCAGCGTGAGCGGCCTGCCCGCCCGGACGAGGTGCGTGACGTCCGCGACGAAGGGCATCCAGCCGTTCACGTGCGTTGCGACGACCTCCAGATCGTCGGCGTCCGGGCCGGCCAGCACTTCCGCGCCGAAGTTGACGGCTGCGAAGGCGACGCGAACCACCTTCCCGGCGGCCGAACGGGGTATGTCGATCTCCGCCAGGTACGTCCCGGCGTCGCAGTCGTCATGTCCCTGGGCCCGCCAACCGCCGGCGGGCACGTCAATCCTGCTCCAGTCGCCGCCTTCCGGGCGGAAGCGCCACTGGACGCCGGCGTCACTGGACAGGTCGATGGTCTTCGTCTGCATCGGGTTCTCCCTTGGCAATTGTTCCTCAGACGGCCTATGGACGGTTGAATTCGCGGACGACCTCCAGGCCGAGGTCGTCGATCATCTGCAGGTCCTGCTGGGCGTCGCGCCCGAGGGTGGTCAGGTAGTTGCCGATCAGGCAGCTCGTGACGCCGGCGTGGAACATCCAGCTCTGGAGGTCGCGGAGGGTCACTTCCCGCCCGCCGGCGATCTTGAGGTCGACGTCCGGCATCGCGACGCGGAACAGCGCAACGATGCCCAGCGCCTCGGTCGGCGCGAGTCGCGGGATGTCCGCCAGCGCCGTTCCGGGGATGGGGTTCAGGAAGTTCAGCGGGACCACGTCGGGACGGACCTCGTCGCGAAGGGTCAGCGCCAGGTCGATCCGGTCGTCCCAGCTCTCCCCGAGCCCGAAGATGCCCCCGCAGCACAGGCCCATCCCCGCCTCGCGGGCGGTTCGCAGCGTCGCCATGCGGTCGTCGTAGCAGTGTGAGCCCACGACGGACGGGAAGAACCGTCGCGACGTCTCGAGGTTGTGGTTGTAGCGCGTCACCCCGGCCTCTACGAGACGGCGCGCCTCGTCCGGCGTCAGCTCGCCGAGCGAGGCGCATATCTGCAACGTCTCCTCGCACCGTCCGGTGATAATCTCCGCTGCCGTCGCAACCTCGTCCAGATCCCGCCGGGCGGGCCGTCGCCCGGAGTTGACTACGCCGAAGCTCGCCGCTCGCCGCGCACTCGCCTGGTCGGCGGCGTCGGCGATGCACTCCGGCGTCGTCCGGACGGGTTCGGCGGGCGGGCTCACGCGGCGCGACTGCGCGCACCACTTGCAGTCCTCGCCGCATCCGCCGGTCCTGCCGGCCGCGATGGAGCACAGCTTGACCTGGCGCCCGAACCGATCGGTGCGGACGGCGTTCGCCCAGTAGAGCGCGTCGTGCGGCGCGGCGTCGAAGCCCTCGACCCAGGCGGAAAGAACGGGGCGGCCGAGCCGCTCGCCCGCGAGCGCCCGCCGCCCCATGTCGGCGATCTGCTGATTCACTGGTGCTCCAGGTTCGTCGCCCGTCGCGGAGTCCCCTCCGCCCAACGGGCTGTCAGGCCGTCGTGCCGCGCTTACCGCGCGAAGGCCCGCTCGACGTTCACCGTGTCCGCCAGCTCGATCCGATTGTTCTGCACGTCGGTGAAGTAGGCGTTGATCTGCATCGCGGCGATGTCCATCACGTACAGGAAGTCGTTCTTGTCCGACCAGGCGCCGGTCACCATGATGTAGTCGCCCTGCCTCACCGAGCTGTCGGCGAGGGCGGCCTGCTCGGTCCCCTGCCAGGTCCCATAGACCATCACGCCCAGCACCGCCGCCGTGACCAGCAGAAGCACGATCGTCAGATTCTGTGTATCGTTCATGGGTGTTTCTCCCGTGTTCAAGGCCGTCTTCAGCGCTGTTCGCGGCGGTTGAAGTCCTCGCGCAGCTCGCGCCCGCGGATGCCGACGAGCTCCTTGTCCGTGCGATCGAACTTCAGTCCGATCATGCGCCGCCGGGCGAGGTCGATGACGTAGAGGGCGTCATAGTCGTCGGAGATGTGCCCCGTGATCATCATGTAGTTCCGGCCGCCGCCGACGACCTGCCCGTAGGCGGGCGTCTGCATCGCCCCGAGCACCAGCGCCGCCAGCAGCACGACGTTTACGCACGCCAGCGCGACGATTGTCGCTTTCTTCATGGCTGCACTCCTTTTGTCAGAAGGTTCCGCGGTCCCATACCCCTCCGGACACGCCGGAGCCGGCGAGGATGGGCGCGGCGCGGAAAATGTCACTCAAGGTGGGTCCGCCGCGAGTTCTTGAACGCCACCACCGCCGCGGCGCCGGTCCCCACCACCAGGTACACCAGGCACCACACCGGGAAGCTTGAATCCCTCGCCGGCGGGGTGAACGTGCGTGCGGCGCCGGCAACCGACGGCAGCAGCGCCGCAACGGCCGTCAGAAGCATCTTCGTCGTGGTCTTCATGCCAGCAGATTATAGAGGCCGTCCGGGGCTTTGCAACCGGCAAGCGCGGCCGCGCCGCACTCGACCATAGAATGCGAGTGGGACGTCGGCGAGACGAACCGCCCCGGCGCGCCCCGCGGGTCGCCCACGCACCATGCCACTCGACTCACGAAAGGACCCGACATGAGACACGCAACGGCGCACACCATTCGGATCGGGCTCGGCCTGACCCTGACGGCCGGGCTGCTGGCAGCGTACGGCTGCGACGGGGACGTCCGCGACGAGCAGACCTACTACGAAGAGGCGAGCAGCGCGGCCGCGATCGTCGTCCACAGCGACGCCTTCGCCGAGGGCGAGCCGATCCCCGATCGATACGCCCGGGACGGGCAGAACGTCTCGCCGCCGCTGGGCTGGACCGGCGTGCCGGACGGCGCGGTCGAGCTGGCGCTGATCTGCGACGACCCGGACGCGCCGAGCGAGCGGTCTTGGGTTCACTGGGTGATCTACGCGATCCCCGCCGACACGACGCGCCTACCTGTCGGCGTCGAGCCGGTGCGTCGTCCGCCTGCGCCCGACGGCGCGCTGCAGGGGGTCAACAGCTGGGACGAGATCGGCTACGACGGCGCGGCCCCGCCGCCCGGCGACGCCCCCCACCATTACCACTTCAGGCTTTACGCCCTGGACGCCGCGCTCGACCTCGAGCCCGGCCTGTCCAAGGCGAACCTGCTGGAGGCGATGCAGGGGCACATCGTGGCGCAGGGCGAACTGGTCGGCACCTATGAGCGACCGGAGCAGGGAACTCGTGTGCTCCCGCGGGCGTCCGGTCGCTTCCCGATCCCGGCGGCGCTCGCCTTGACGGGCGACGCGGCGGTCCCTACACTTGGGTGCTTTGCCTGGAGCCCCCGGACTGAAGCGGCAGGCCGATGGCCGATTGACGCGGCGGCGGGACCGCCGGCGCCGCGACGACCGGCGCGGGCGAGGGAGCAGGCAGGTGACCGAGAGCTTCACGACAGACTTCAAGCGGTTCTTCCTTCGCGGCCTGGCCGTGCTGCTGCCGACGATGATCACCATCGCGATCATCGTCTACGTCCTGTCGTTCGTGGACGGGTACATCGGCAAGCACCTCAATCACGGGCTGCAGTGGATCGTCGTCCAGTTCTGGCGCCTGGTGGAGCGGACGGAGTTTTCGTGGAGCGGTCCGGACGCGGTCTGGGACCGCGTCAAGGAGGTCTGGCGCAACTACCAGCTGTGGTGGCTGGGGTTTCTGCTGGCAATCGGGCTGATCTACGTGCTGGGGCGGTTCGTGGCGTCGTTCCTGGGGCGAACGATCTGGCAGATGGTGGAACGCGCCTTTGCGCGGGTGCCGGTGCTCAAGCAGGTGTATCCGTACGTCAAGCAGGTGACGGACTTCCTGCTGTCGGAGCGGAAGGTGGAGTTCTCGCGCGTGGTGGCGGTGGAGTACCCGCGACGGGGCCTCTGGTCGCTGGGGCTCGTGACGGGCCCGGGCATGAGGCAGCTTCGCGACGCCGCGACGCACGAGTTGCTGACGGTCTTCATCCCGTCCAGCCCCACGCCGGTGACGGGCTATACAATTACGGTGAGGCGGGACGAGGTGATCGACCTGCCCGTCAGCATCGACGAGGCCCTGCGGTTCACGGTCAGCGGCGGCGTGATCATGCCCCGCAGCCAGGAGCTCAGCCGGGCCGAAGTGGAACAGGCGCGTCAGGGCACGCCGCCCGGACGCCGACAGGAAGGAGACGACCAGCGTGAACATCGTCGTTAACGCAAGGCACATGGAGGTCACCGACGCCATCCGCGAGCACGTGCGGGAGAAGGCGTCCAAGCTCCCCCGCTACTACGACAACATCCAGCAGATCGAGGTGATTCTGGATCACGAGGCCGCCAAGAGCGTCACGGAGGTCATTGTCACCGCGATCCGGCGCAATACGTTCGTGGCGAGCGCCCGCGACGACGACATGTACGCCAGCATCGACCAGGCGCTGCACAAGATGACCGAGCAGCTCCGCCGTCACAAGGACAAGGTCCGCGACCGCCAGGGCCCGGCGACCAACGAAGTCGCCGAGTAGCGCCGTCCGACGCGGACGCGGGGAGCGGCGCCGAAACATCCGGGTGCTCGCCCTTCCCTGATCGCTGCCGAGCGGGTACACTCCCGGCCGGACTATGCGTCCGGCGGACCGCAGTTACGCACAGGAGCGAAGAATGAAGCTAGCCGACATCATCGTCGAGGACGCCATCATCCCCGAGCTGACCGCAAGGAGCCGGGACGAGGCCATCGAGGAGCTGATTCAGGCGCTGGCGTCCTCCGGCGCGATCGCGAAGAAAAACGCCGACGAGTACGCCAAGGCGGTGCTGGCGCGGGAGAAGCAGGCGACGACGGGGATCGGCAAGGGCGTCGCCCTGCCCCACGCGAAAATCAAGGGCGTCAAGAAGGCGATCGGAACGATCGGGCGCTCCAGCGAGGGCATCGACTTCCAGGCGCTGGATTACAAGCCGGTCTATTCCGTCATCCTGCTCCTGTCGTGTCCCGACAGCCCGGACGAGCACCTTCAGGCGATGGAAACGATCTTCCGGCACGTGCAGCGCGACATGTTCCGCAAGTTCCTGCGCCAGAGCGAAACGAAGGACGCCATCGTCGAGCTGATCCACGAGGCTGACGAGCTGGGATGACGCCCGCGCCGCCGGTCGAGCTGAGCGGAACGGTCCATTGCCGACACTGGAACGAGAACTGAAGATCGTCAACAAGTACGGCCTGCACGCCCGCCCGGCGATGCAGTTCGTGGAGATTGCCAACCGCTACGCCAGCAAGATCGAGGTCTCCAACGGATCGCTGACGGTCGACGCCAAGAGCATCATGTCGATGATGCGCCTGGCCGCGACGAAGGGGAGCACGCTGAAGGTCGTCGCGGACGGGGAGGACGCCGCCGAGGCGCTGGACGAGCTGGAAGCGCTCGTCGCGGACGGATTCGGCGAGATGACCGACGAAGAGAAGCAGGCGCTCGAAAACGAATAGGACCGCCGCCGGGGGCGCCGCCGGACGAACGCAAATGAAAGTCAAGAAGGGCATCGGAGTTTCGCCGGGCGTGGCCATCGCGCCCGCCGTCGTGGTGGACACCGAGGAGTTCGACATTCCTCGCCGCCAGGTGCCCGTCGACCACGCGCAGGCAGAGCTCGACCGCCTCAAGAAGGCCATCGCCGTCTCCAGAAAGGAGGTCCAGGACCTCCGCAATCGCACCAGCGAGCGCCTGGGCAAGGAGACGGGCAGCATCTTCGATTTCCACCTCGGGCTGCTCGACGACACGGTCCTCAACACGAAGTTCTCCGAGACGATCCTCGGCGGGCACGTGACGGCGGAATACGCCGTCGCCACCGTCCTCCGCGGGTACGCCAAGGAGTTCCTCTCCATGCCGCAGTACCTCGCCGACCGGGTGAAGGACGTCTACGACGTCGAGAAGCGTCTGCTGCGGAACCTCATCGGGCAGCGCCGCCAGTCGCTGACCCACCTGACGCGCGAGGTGGTCGTTCTCGCCCACGACCTGACGCCCTCCCAGACGGCGTCGATGGACAAGGAGCACTCCCGGGCGCTGGCGATCGACGCCGGCGGCGCGACCAGCCACACCGCCATCGTCGCCAAGGCGCTGGGGATCCCCGCCGTCGTCGGGCTCAACGACGTCACCAGCGAGGTCTCCGGCGGCGACGTGGTCATCGTCGACGGCAACCGCGGGCTGGTCATCATCAATCCCGACGAGAAGACCCGCTCCGAGTACCAGGACTTCGCCCGCCAGCAGGTGGAGTTCATCCACTCGCTGGACGAGCTGCGCGATCTTCCGGGCGTCACGACCGACGGGCACGAGGTTACGCTGCTGGGCAATATCGAGTTCCCCCCCGAGGCCGGCAACGTCATCGAGCGCGGCGGGCAGGGCATCGGGCTCTACCGGACCGAGTTCCTCTACCTCGGCAGCGACACCGAGCCGACCGAGGAAGACCACTACCGCGCGTACCGCGAGGTGCTGGACATCTGCGGCGACCGCCCGGTCGTGATCCGGACGCTCGACCTCGGGGCCGACAAGTACACCCAGTCCCGGGCCCGCGTGCCGGAGCGGAACCCCTTCCTCGGGCTGCGGAGCATCCGCTTCTGCCTGCAGAATCTGCCGATGTTCCGCACGCAGCTTCGCGCGATCCTCCGCGCCAGCACCGAGGGCAACGTCTCCATGCTCTTCCCGCTCGTGACGACCATGTCCGAGCTGCGCCAGGCCAAGGCGATCGTCCGCGACGTCGCCGAGGACCTCGAGGAGGAAGGCATCGAGCACCGCGCCGACGTACCCACCGGCATGATGGTCGAGACGCCGTCGGCCGCCCTGCAGTGCGGGCAGTTCGCCAAGGAAGTCGACTTCTTCTCGGTCGGCACGAACGACCTGGTGCAGTACACGCTCGCCGTCGACCGCGGGAACGAGAAGGTCGCCTCCATGTTCACGGCCGCCAACCCCGCCGTGCTCGGGCTGCTCAAGGACATCATCCGCGCCGGCAACCGCTACGGCGTGCCGGTGAGCCTGTGCGGCGAGATGGCCGGCGACCCCGAATACACGCTGCTGCTGCTGGGGCTCGGGCTGCGGACCTTTTCCTGCGCGCCGCCGGCTATTCCGGAGATCAAGAAGATGGTCCGGACGGTCAGCATGGAGCAGGCCCGGCAGGTGGCCCGCAAGGTCATGAGCTTCGACAGCGAAAACGAGATCACGAACTACCTTCGCATGGAAACGCGCAAGGTTCTGCCCGAAGCCTACGGCGAATAAGACATCGCGACACACCCTCCGCGCGCGTCGCGCGGGGGCGCCGACACGACAACCGTCGACGCGGCGACGACGTGAAGCGCCCCCCGGTCCCTGCCGGGTGCGGGCCCGCGTCGTCCGGCCGTCGGACGGGACGCAGCAGAAAGGAACGAACCGCCTTTGCCGCAGACCTGGGCCATCCGGCTGGCCATCGCCGACGACCTCCGTTTCCTCTCGCACCACGACACGATGCGACTCGTGGAACGGCTCGCTTCGCGCGCCCGGCTGCCGCTGAAATACTCCCAGGGGTACAACCCCCGCCCCGACCTGTCGCTCCTCCAGGCGCGACCCGTAGGCGTCGCCGGACTCGCGGAGCTGATGACGGTGGGACTCGACGAGCCGGTCGCGTCCGAACAATTGCTGCGGCGACTGAACGGGGGCGCGCCCGACGGGCTGGCCTTCCGCACCGCCGACGCGCTGGCCGGCAAGGCCAGGCCCCGCGTCGTAGCCGCCGAGTATGTCGTCCCGCTGGACGAGCGAATGCACCACGCGGTCCGCGAGCGCCTCGACGAGTTGTCCGCACAGGACGCCTGGCCGGTGCGGCGCTTCCTCCCGCCCAAGCGCGGAAAGCGCCGCCGGGCGAGTCATCGAGAAATCGATCTGCGCCCGCTGGTCGAGCGTATTGCCCTGAATGAGGACCGGCTGGAGCTTCGCCTCCTCCCCCTCGGCGACCTGTGGGCTCGCCCCGGCGAGGTGCTCTCGCTGCTGGGCATGGACGAGCGGGTGGACCTGGCGCGAGTCACGCGAACCGACCTGATCTGCCGACCCGACCCGTCGGCGAACGAAACATAGCCCCGGACGCCCGCGGCGAGGACCGACGGTCCCCGCGAGCATCCGAAGACAACACCAGCCCGGCACCCCGGGCGAATAACACATGGAGTTTCAAGCATCATGGGAAAACGCAAGAAGGAAATGATGATCAACACGGTGGCCGGCAAGGAATGCCGGATCGCCGTCATGGAAAACGGCACGCTCGAGGAGCTTTACGTCGAGCGGGAATCCAGCGCGTCCCACGTGGGCAACGTCTACAAGGGACGCATCATGAACGTCGAGTCCTCCATCCAGGCCGCGTTCGTGGACTTCGGGACGGAGAAGAACGGCTTCCTGCACATCAGCGACATCCACCCGAAGTACTTCCCCGGCAAGAAGGGCGGCTCGGAGTCGGTCGGCAACCGGCGGTCGCACAGGAACCGTCCGCCCATCCAGGCGTGCCTCCGCCGCGGGCAGGAGGTGGTCGTCCAGGTCACCAAGGAAGGGATCGGCACGAAGGGACCGACGCTCACGACCTATCTGTCCATCCCCGGACGCCTGCTCGTGATGATGCCCGGCATGGAGCGCCTCGGAGTGTCGCGCAAGATCGAGGACGAGGAGGCCCGCAACAAGGCCCGGAAGATCCTCAACGAGCTCAAGACGCCCGACGACATGGGGTTCATCGTCCGCACCGCCGGGCTCGGGCGGTCCAAGCGCGACTTCAACCGCGACCTGAACTATCTCGTTCGCCTCTGGAAGTCGGTCAAGAAGCAGATTCAGCAGGCGAAGGCCCCGGCCGAGATCTACCGTGAGTCGGACCTGGTGACGCGGACAATCCGCGACGTGTACAACACGGACGTCGACCGGGTCGTCTGCGACAGCGAGGCGGTGGCGCGCCGGGTGCGCGAGTTCCTCGACGTCGCCATGCCGCGGACGAAGCACACCATCGAGCTGTACACCGGTTCGGAAGGGCTCTTCCACGCCACCGGGCTGGAGAAGGAGATCGAGCGGATCTACTCCCGGCGTGTCGAGATGCCGGGCGGCGGGTCGCTGGTGATTGACCAGACCGAGGCCCTGGTCGCCATCGACGTCAACTCCGGGCGCTACCGCAAGCACTCCAACGCGGAGACGACCGCCCTGAAGATCAACGAGCAGGCCGCACGCGAGATCATCCGCCAGCTCCGCCTGCGCGACCTCGGCGGCGTGATCGTAATCGACTTCATCGACATGCGGGAGGACAAGAACTGTCGGGCGGTCGAGAAGATCGTCCGCGACGAGCTGAAGCGAGACCGCGCGAAGACCAGGGTGCTCAAGATGAGCAGCTTCGGCATCGTCGAGATGACCCGCCAGCGCGTCCGCCCGTCGCTCAAGCACAGCATCTACCGCACGTGCGCGCACTGCGAAGGCAGCGGGCTGATCAAGTCCGAGGAGTCCCAGTCGCTGCTGGTGATGCGCTCGCTCCAGCGCGTCGTGCACAACGACGACGTCGTCCGGGTCGAGGTCGCCGTCACCCCCTCCGTCGCCACCCACGTCAACAACCATCAGCGGATCGAGCTGGCCGACCTCGAGAAACGGATCGGAAAGAACATCGTCGTCCGCGGCGACGCCGACCTGCCCGGCGACGGGATGAAGATCACCTGCTGGAACAGCCGCGGCAACGAGATGTCCTGGGAGCCGCCCGAGGAAAGCCGCGAGAGCGACAATATCCCCACCGTGAACATCGAGAACATCAGGAGGTCGAAGCAGGACGACCAGGGCAAGCCGGCCGAGGACAAGCCCGGGCCCTCCGACGAGTCCGGGGACAAGGGCAAGGGCGAGGAAGACAAGTCCGAGAAGGGCAAGTCCGACAAGGGCAAGTCCGACAAGGGCAAGTCCGACAAGGGCGGCGACACGTCATCCGGCAAGAAGAAGCCGTCCCGGCGCCGACGGCGGCGAAAGAAGAAGAGCGATTCCGGCGACTCCGACCGGAAGGACTCCGACGACGGCGGGACGGATCGAGATAAGGACAAGGGCGACGACGGCGGATCCGGGAGCAAGTCCGGTTCCGGCAAGGGCTCCGGCGCGGACGACGGGTCGGACGGGAAGCCTGATTCCGGCAAGGGGTCCAAAGGCGGCGACGGCGGGTCCGGCGGGAAATCCGGTTCTGACAAGGATGGAGGCGACAAGAGCGGCGAGGGGAAGGATTCCGGCGACTCCGGAAAGGACTCCGGCAAGAGCAAGAGCCGGGGCCGGCGGCGTTCACGCCGCAGCCGCAGAAAGTCCGACAAGTCGGACGGATCGAACAAGGACGGCAAGTCCGAGGACGGCTCGTCCGGCGGCAAGAAGGACGGCGGCTCGGACGACGCGAAGAAGAACGGCGGATCCGGCGGAGACAAGGGCGGAGACGGCGACTGAGCGGCCGCCGACGGCGTGAGACCGAAGGGCCCTGACGGACGGAGACCCGCACCATGGCCGGCATCATCGGAATCATCGCCCTGCTGACGGTCCTCGCGCTGTCGCTGGTCATCACGAGGCTGGCGGCGGTCGCCCTGGCGATGACCGGTCTTTCGCGGGAGGCGGCGTCGTTCCAGGCGCGGTCCGCGTTCACGGGCACCGGCTTCACCACCGGCGAGAGCGAGAAGGTCGTCAACCATCCCGTCCGCCGACGGATCATCATGGTCCTGATGATCATGCGCAGCGCCGGGCTGGTGACGGTGATCATCTCGATCATCCTCTCGTTCGTCGGCGCCGTGCAGGAGGCCGAGCGACTGTTCCGCCTGCTGTGGCTGGTCGGAGGCGTGGTCGCCCTGCTGATCCTCTCGCGCCTGCCCTTCGTCGATCGCGGCATGGAGAAGCTCATCGGCTGGGCGCTGCACAGGTGGACCGATCTCGACGTCCGCGACTACGCCCGCCTGCTGAACCTCTCCGGCGAGTACACCGTCACGGAAATGCACGTCGACGAGGGCGACTGGGTCGAGGGCAAGGAGCTGCGGGACTGCGAGCTCGGCGGCGAGGGCGTCACCGTGCTCGGCATCGAGCGGACCGACGGTGACTACGTGGGCGCGCCCCGCGGGTCCACGCCCGTTCACGCCGGCGACACGCTCATCCTCTACGGGCGATCCGACACGCTCGAAGAGCTGGACCGGAGGCGCGGGGGCGGCGCCGGCGACGTCGCGCACGCTGCAGCCGTCAGCAACCAGCAGCGCCACATGCGAGCCCAGGACGCCCAGGAACGCCGGCGCCAGGAAAAACGCCGCCGAGAGCAAGCGGAAGCCGACGTCCCGCAGGACGGGGACGAAGCCGACGACAAGACGAGCAGCGAATCCCCGTAGGCCCCACCGGCCGTCGCGAAGGTCTGCGCCTCCCTCGCCCTCGCACGCGCAACCTCCCGACCGTGCAGATGCGACGGCAAATCATATCGACTCACGCTGACGCCACGTTTCTCGATAATTCCTTGAAAACGCGTGGCCGTTCCTTTAAGCGCGCCGTGTCGGCTCGGCAGCGTGCCGGGGCGCATATCGCCGGAGACGAATACAGTGAAAGGAAGTCGTCGTGCCCACGAAACGCGAGATGATGGAAGCCAAGACCAAGGCCGAACTGCTCAAGCTCGCCCGGAAGGCCAAGGTCGACACCGTCAAGAAGTCCATGCTGAAGTCCGAGCTGGTCGACCATCTGTCGAACAGCCGGAAGATCAAGAAGGCCGATCTCTGAGCGCAATCGGGCACGGGCTTCAGGCTGTGCAGAATGCTTGCGGTGGCACGGCCTTTCAGGCTGTGCAAATCGGTTGCGGTGGCACAGCCCTTCCGGCTGTGCAAATCGGTTGCGGTGGCACGGCCTTTCATGCTGTGCAGAACGCAGAACAGGCGCATGCAGCGCCGCCCGCCTAGTGGCGCTGCGGCGTCGAACCCGAGAAGATCACCGAGCTGGTCCAGACGGCGGACTCGCCGGGGGCGACGCGGATCCGGACGTTCTGCTCGGGGCAGATCAGCCCCGGTTCGCAGTACAGGCTGAGCTTGAACACGTCCGCGTCCACGGCGAACGTGACGGCCGCGCCGGACTGCGAGTCGCTCAGGCGCATCGTCCGCCGCGCCCTTGCCGGGGCGTCCGCCGCCGGCTCGATGGACTCGACCCAGAACGGCTTGTCCACCGGGCGAACGAACGCGACGGTCCCACCGTCGCCGGCGCGCGCCTGGCCGCCGCTGATCTTCGCAACGTCGGTCGTCGTCTCATACTCCAGCGACAGCTCGTAGCCCGGCCCGACCTTCCGCCCGTCGAGCAGGCAGGTGTTGTGGGCGTACCAGTCGGTGTCGATCCGCTTCCGGCCGGTGTTGCACAGCTCGTGACGGACGCTGAGCTTCGGTTCGTCGCGTGAGAGCTTCAGCGTCTTGACGTATCGGTACCCCCAGCCCCGCTCGTCGGTCAGCTCCTGTTCGAAGCGCAACCCGTCGGCCGTCTTCGTCACCCGCCATCCCGCCGGGCGGGGCACCTCGTAGTCCGTGAAGAAGCTGTAGGCCTTCTCGTCAGGCCGGCGGACGTGCCCGACGCCGATCTGGATGAACTCCTCGCCCGGCTTCGTCTCGCCGTACGCCAGCGCGGTCGTCTTGCCGAACTGCTCGGACGGCCCGCAGGCGTGCTCTGCCTTGAGCGGATCATGTGGCGAGCGGAGCTCCGTAAAGAACGTATGCCCGTCGCACGTCGCCTGGGCGATCATCCCCGACCAGTCGAACCGATGGCCGCGGTAGTAGCCCTCCTTCGCGTCGGGCAGGTAGACGTACACCTCGACCCGACCGCTGCTGAGCTTCGCCAACGGGTACTCGCGACGAAGCCCCAATCGCTCGGCGGTCCCCGCGTCCGGTTCGGCATCGAGGTCCACGACGACCCGGTCGGCGGGCTCGTCCGCGCCGGTGCACGAAACAAACGCCGACAGCAGCATCAGGGACAGCATCAGCGGCAGATGGCGCATGGGACCCTCTCGGAAACGATCTTCGATCCGGTTCAACAGCATCCGCTCACGACGCGCGGCGATGCGCGGGCCTGATCTTCCGTCCGGTGGCTGCGCGGTACGCGCCCTCGATCAGCAGCGAGAGACCGACCATTCCGCCCAGCACCCACAACTCGGCGGGCGCCTCGGCCGCTCGCTGCCATATCAGCGCTCCGAGCGCCGCCAGGCAGGCGACCGCTCCGACGATCGCCAGCCAGCGCCGGCTTCCGGCGCGCTTGTATAGCACGGCGTTGGCGACGTTCACAAGGGCGAAGATCAGCAGGAACCCGGCGCTGCCCATGACCGAGATGCTCGACAGGTCGAAGGCGTTGGCCACCATCAGGGCCACCGCAGCCGTCAGCAGCAGGCCGACGATCGGACGATTCCAGACGTTCCTCTCAAGGTCTCGCGGCAGCTCGCCGTCCTTGGCGATGATGTAGCTCACCCTCGCCGCGCCGTACAGCGTCGCGTTTATCGCCGAACCGGTGGAGAGCATCGCGGCGACGCCGATGAGGATAAACCCCGCGTGCCCCATGAAGGGGCGGGCGGCGACGGCGAGGGCGTAGTCCTTGGCCGCGCTCTGGGTGGTAGCGCAACTTGAACTCGGTTGCCCACCGTCACCAGCGACACCAAGACATACAGCAGGATCACGAACGCCACCGAGCCATAGTAGGCGGCGGGGAGGGTTTTTCGCGGGCGGCGGACGTCCCCGGCCGTGTTGGCGATCAGCTCGAACCCTTCGTACGCGACGAAGATGATCATCCCGCCCGCGACGAGCTGGACGGCGGGCGACCACTCGGCGACGGCGAGCCTGCCCGGATCGATGGTCCACGCACCGAGCACCACGAACGTCAGCAGGATGGCGAGCTTGAGACCGACGATCCACTCCTCCGCCTTGCCGACCGCCCCGCTGCTCAGCGCGTTCAGTCCGGTCAGCAGCAGGATCGGCGAACTGATCAGGACGTGGCGCATCGCCCCCTGCCACGCTTCGGGGAAGAAGCTCGCCCCGTAGCTGCCGAAGGCGTGGGCGTAGAGCGAGAGCATGACCACGTAGCTGATCCACAGCAGCACGTTCGCCGCCCCGGTGACCAGCCCGTTCCCGAAGGCCTGGTTGACGAACTCGACCGTCCCGCCGCGGCTGGGGAATGCCACCGAGAGCTTCGCATAGGAGTAGCTGGTCAGCAGCGCCACGCCGCCGGCGACGGCGAAGGCGACCGGCGTGCCGCCGTGGGCGAGCTGCACCGCGAGCCCGAGAACCGCGAAGATGCCTCCGCCGACCATGCCCCCGATGCCGATGGCGCTGACCGCGAGGAAGCCGATCTTGCCGTCACCGCCGCGTCGGACCATGATTGCCGCGCTCCTGTGTGGGTTCCGCCCGACCCGGCTCGCCCGGCGCCGGGGGGTGCGCCGCCCGTTCCCACATCGTCCGATTCGGCGGCCCGGTCCACAATTCGCCGGCGCCTCACCTCAGATGCCAGTACGCCTGCCAGTCCGAGGCCGGCCAGTCGTCCCAGAAGTAGCAGGTCCAGTCGGACGAGCGGTTTGTCACCACGCCGTCGCCGTAGGCGAACGGCCCGCGACAGCCTTCGAGGTCCTCCACCACTCCGTCGTGCGGCGAGGCGTATCGGTCGGACTTCCACCCGCCGGTGACGTAGTGCCCGACGATCGGACGCCACTGGCGGTCCTCCTGGTCGAGTGAGAACGGGAACGTCCGCTTCATCCCGCTCGTCCAGCGGTGGAACGTAATCCCTCCGTCGTAGGAGTACTTGTGCGCCCAGGAGTTGCCGGCCCACCCGGCCATCGTGGCGTACCCCCAGGTGTAGACCTTGCTGCCGCCCATGAACGGTCCCGGCCAGACGTCGTCGCCCGTTTTCGAGCCGAACGGGCAGACGGTCCCGTCCCCCTCGGCGACGTACGTCTCGATCGTCTCGTGGAGGTCGAACGGCCGGGGACAGCCCATCCACGAGCAGACCGAGTCGTCGTGACTCCACTGGCGCGGGTCGTAGTACCCGGCGTTGTCGCCCCGCCACGGATAGCGCCCGTCGGCGTCGGAGGCGTAAACGATCAGCCCCCTGCCCAGCGCGTGGACGTTGCTGACGCAGACGGCCTCCTTTGCCAGGTGCCTGGCCTTGCGGAGCGACGGCACCAGCAGGGAAACGAGCAGCGCCAGAATCGCAATGACCACGAGGAGTTCGATCAGCGTGAAACCACGCCGTCTCGCTGGGGGCAGCCCGTTCAGCCTTCGGTCGGGGCGTTCGTGCCGTGTGGCCGACGTCAGTCCTGCGGCAACCGGGCTGCTCCTGTGCGGTTGAGGAGGTGCGCGCCATCCCGTGCGCCTGATGCCGAAAGGGCGCGAAGTGCAGGTGACCGGCGCATGCCGAGTACTCCCGGCTTCCTTGTGCTCGCTCATTGAGATGTTCCCTGCGAAAGGACGGAGTTGTCCGTCGGCGCTGACTTCGCGGCACGGCGACGCCTGCCGACTGACAGGAGCCGCCGATGTGGCGAGACGCCCGGCGCAGCCGACCAGGTCGGTATCTGCAATGAAGATGGTATCGCCTGACGCCCGAATAGCAAGCGATGCCCGGGGCGGCGCAACCTCTTGGCATCGGTCCGCCCGCAGGATAGAATATCGTGTCTTCCGGCGTCCGGCCGGACGGGAGACGCGCCACCTGTCCGCATCGTGGGGGACCGCTCCGCCGCCGCCGCAATCGCAGGATACCGAGAGGAGAGAGCGCTTTGAACGAGAACGGAAAGACCTTCCCGCTGCAGGACGTGGACGAGCCGAACCTCTACCGGGACATGTTTCCCTACACCGAGCTGCCGTGCGTCGAGTTCGACGATGACGACGTGCCGCCGATGTCGCCGGCACCGGGCATCTGGGTGACCGACACGACCTTCCGCGACGGCCAGCAGGCGCGCCCGCCCTATACGGTCGACCAGATCGTCGAGATCTTCAAGCTCATGAGCAAGCTCGACGGCGGCAGCGGGATTATCCGCGCCAGCGAGTTCTTCCTCTACTCGCCCAAGGACCGCGAGGCGGTGGACAAATGCCGCGAGCTGGACCTGCCCTACCCGCTGATCACCAGCTGGATCCGGGCGGTCAAGAGCGACTTCAAGCTCGTCAGCGACATGCACCTGCCGGAGACCGGCATCCTGACCAGCTGCAGCGACTACCACATCTTCCTGAAGCTCAAGAAGACGCGCAAGCAGGCGCTGCAGATGTACCTGGACGTCGCTCGCGCGGCGCTGGACGAGGGCATCCGCCCCCGGTGCCACTTCGAGGACGTCACCCGCGCCGACTTCCACGGCTTCGTCGTGCCCTTCGCGATCGAGCTGATGAAGCTCCGCGAGGAGTACGACATGGACGTCAAGATCCGCCTGTGCGACACGATGGGCTACGGCGTGCCCTGGGCGGAGGCGAAGCTCCCCCGCTCCGTGCCGCGCCTCGTCCACGGAATCGTCCACGACGCGAGCGTGCCGCCCGAGCTGCTCG
>CAZADC010000033.1:0-16713 GCA_964483755.1 uncultured Planctomycetaceae bacterium
GCGTCCGTGGTAGCGCCGCTTGATGTCGAAGACGTCCATGACTTCCGGCTGGAACGGGTTGAACAGGTTGAGCCCGATCTCGACCAGGTCGTCGAACAGCTCCTGCACCCGCCCGCAGGAGTGCATGCAGACGCACTTGCCCGCCTCGCGGACCGGCGCGAACATTCGCGCCAGGCGCGGCTTGATGAAGTGCCTCCAGTGCTCGAGGCCGAAGATCAGCCCGCGCTGCATGCCGTAGTCGTCCCCGAAGTAGACGGCGTCGACGTCGAAGGCGATCGCACGGTGGATCTGCGCCAGGTTGTGCTCGACGATGCGGTCCATGAAGCGCTCGACCCACTCGGGTCGCTCGACCATGTCCATCAGCAGGTTGTCCATCCCGCGCATCGTCCACGCCCGCTCGTAGAGCGAGAAGCCCAGCATGTAGCGGCTGAACCGATCGCCGCCGGCGGCGAGGCGTCCGGGGATGCCGGCGTACCAGGCGTCGTCGCCGGCGTCGGGGAATTCGTAGTCGTCGAGGTTCTCCGGGCGGCGGATCGGCCAGTCGGTCGGCGTGCCGATGTCGCGGTCCACCGAGCGGTCCCACACGACGCCGTACGCGTCCCGGACGTGGTCGGCGTCGACGGGCTCGAAGCGGCCGATCGCCGCACCGACGTCCAGGAAGTGCGAATCGGTGAACGCGGCCGCGTCCTCGACGTCCAGCTCCCGCCGGACGCGCTCGGCGCACCGGGCGGTCATGTCCCACGACCAGGGGACGTAGGGAACGGGTTGGAACTCCAGCGCGGCGATGACGACGTCCCGTTTGCTCATCTCGAATCCCATGTCAGCCCGCCAGTGACGCCAGCAGCGCCGTGGCGATGGTGAAGTAGATCACGATGCCGGCGAAGTCCATCAGCGAGGCGATGAACGGTCCGCTGGTCACGGCGGGGTCCAGCCCGACGCGTTTGAAGAAGAACGGCAGCATCGAGCCGATCAGGTTCGCCAGCGTCACCGCCAGGGCGATCGCCGTTGCGACGGCCAGGGCGATGTGCGGAAGCTGTCCGGCGCTCAGCGGCGTCTCGGCGGACTCGGCGAGCGGGGCGAACACGAACGCGGCAGCGTATCCGATCGCCGCCAGCGTGACGCCCAGCGCCACCCCGCGGAGCAGCTCGCGGCGGAGGACGCGCGTCCAGTCCTCGACGGCGACCTCCTGGACGGCGAGCCCGCGGATCATCAGCCCGGCGGTCTGGCTGCCGGTGTTGCCGGCGGGGGAGTTGATCAGCGGCATGAAGATCACCAGCACGGCGAACAGCGGCAGGGCGTTGAACTGCGTCAGCGCGAGGGTGGTGAGCATCTGCGCGCAAAGGAGCATCGCCAGCCAGGGCAGGCGCTTGGCGAGCATCCGCCAGAAGCCGGTGGTGAAGTAGCTGCTCTCCAGCGCGGCCATGCCGGTGACCATCTGGAAGTCCTCGGTGTCCTCCTCCTCGACGACGTCCATCACGTCGTCGAAGGTGACGATGCCGACGAGGACGCCCTGGGAGTTGACCACGGGCAGGGCGACGGCGTCGTACTTCTTGAACAGCTCGATCGCCTCCTCCTGGTCGTCGTACGCCATCAGGCAGGCGAACTGGTCGTCCATCAGGTCGGCGACGGTCAGGTCCGGATCGGCGAGGATCACGTCTTCGAGGCGCAGCTCGTCGACGAGCTGCCAGTGATCGTCCACGACGTAGAGGACGTTCACCGTCTCCTTGCGCGGGCCGACCTCGCGGATGTGCTCCAGCACGCGGGCGAGCGTCCAGCCCGGCCGGACGGCGACGTACGCGGGCGTCATCAGCCGCCCGATGCTGTCCTCGGGGTAGGCGAGCAGGCGGCGGGCGATCTGGAGCTGCTCGCCGCGCAGGCCCGTCAGGAGCTTCTGGGCGATCTCGCCGGGCAGCTCCTCCAGCAGCTCGGTCCGGTCGTCGGCGGCCATGTCGCCCAGGATCGCCGCGACCTTCTCCGAAGAGAGCGTCGAGAGCAGCTCCTCCCGGCGTGCGGGTTCGAGTTCGGCGAGCACGTCGGCCGCCCGGTCCCGCGGCAGCAGGCGGAACACCAGCGCCAGATCCTCGTCCTCCAGCCCCGCCAGCAGCGCCGAGAGGTCATGGACCTCCATCTCGCGGACCATGCCCTTGAGCGTGGCGAAGTCGCGCCGTTCGATCAGCGCATGGATTTCGGGTTGTGCCGTGTCTTCCGCGACCATGGTCGGCCTTTGCATGATGGACGAGGCGCCCCGCGAGGCGGGCGGGCCGGAACATTCTCGCGCCGGTTCGCACCCAAGTCAAACGCGGCACGGGCGCGTCCTCGAGATATCGTCTGGGAGCGGGCGACCGGTGCGTCCGGTTGATCCCCCGACCGGTCGCGAACGAGCGCGGCAGCGCGAAGGGGCTTTGGACCGGCGGCGACGCGGGGTAGGATACACCCGTGGACGGGTGCCGCACATTCCGGATTGCTCTGATTGTCGTCGTGCTGCTGATCGCGGGATTCGCCGCGTCGGCGGCGGGAGACCTGCCGCGATACGAGACGCCGTACTACGTGATCCATTCGGACCTGGATCGCGAGACGCTGCGCGAGGCGGCCGCCCGGATGACCGCGATGGCCGAGGAGTATCACGAGCGGACGAAGGACTTCGGCCGCACGATCCGCCGGCGTCTGCCGTTCGTGCTGTTCGCCGAGCGTGCGGATTACGAGTCGGCCGGCGGGAAGCCCGGCAGCAGCGGGATGTACACGGGACGGGCGCTGCTCGCCGATGGCTCGCTGGCGGGTTCGGAGCACTTCTGGCGGGTCATCCAGCACGAGGGCTTCCACCAGTTCGCCCATACGACGATCAGCTCGCGCCTCCCGGTGTGGGTTGACGAGGGGCTCGCCGAGTACTTCGCCCACGGCGTGTGGACGGGCGACGGGTTCGTCACGGGGGTGATTCCGCCCGGGCGCCTGCGCAAAATCAAGGCGATGGTACGCTCGGAGAAGCTTCTGCCGTTCGAGCGGATGATCGCCATGGACCGCGACACGTGGAGCGGCGCCCTGAACGTGCGGAACTACGACCAGGCCTGGTCGATGGTGCACTTCCTGGTGCATGCTGACGACGGGAAGTACCGCGAGGCGTTCGTCGGCTTCATCAACGACGTTGTCCGCTACCGATCGGTCCGGCGGTCCTTCGCGCGGCGGTTCGGGACCGATCTCGACGCCTTCGAGAAGCGCTTCGCCGAATGGTGGGCCGGCCTCGGCGAGAACCCCACGAGGGACCTGTACGATCGGGCGACCACGGCGACGCTCACGAGCTACCTCGCGCGCGCCCACAAGGGCGGGCAGGCGTTCGACGACGCGGAGGCGTTCCTTAACGCCGCCCGGGAAGGCCGCATCGAGACCAGCCGGTCCGACTGGTTGCCGCCCGGTCTGCTGGCCGGCGCGCTGGTGCGGGCGCGGCGGATCGGCGACTGGGCGCTGCGGACGGGCGACGGCACGCCGGCGCTCACGCTGACGCGCCCGGACGGTGTGACGATGACGGGGAGCTTCCGGGTCGGCCGGGACGGCGACGTCGAGGACGTGGACGTCGAGATCACCGACCCGTCCGCGGCCACTACAGAACCATCGACAGCACCTGCTCGGTGACGGTCTGCGTCGCGGGGCGGTGGAGCGCCTTCGCCGCCCGACGCATGCGGTCTCGCCGGTCCCGGTCCTGAAGCAGTCCCCTCACCGCATCGACAGTCCGATCGGCGCTCATGGCGATCTCGGCGGCGCCCCTGGCGGCGAAGTAGAGCGCATTGCCTCGCTCCTGTCCGGGCACGGGCCGCATGATGACCATCGGCGTGCCCTTTGATATGCACTCGGCCGTCGTGATTCCCCCGGCCTTGGTGATCATGAGCGTCGACACGCCGACCAGCTCGTGGACGCGGTCCGTGAAGGAGACGGGGCGGACGCGGTCCGGGCATTCGCCCAGGGCGGCGATACGGGCGATCAGATCCTTGTTCCTCCCGCCGAGCACCACCACGTAGGCCTGCGGACAGGTTCGAGCGACGCGGCGGGCGATGTCGGCGATCGGCCCGCAGACGAAGTCCGTCCCCCCCGACAGCACGACGATGTCCCGGTCGGCCGGGAGGTCCCAGTCGGCCAGCACCTTCGCCCGGTCCAGCGGGCGGGTCCACTTCTCGTGGACCGGGATGCCGCTGACGGTCATCCGCTCGTCCGGGATGCCCCAGCGGCGCAGGATCCCTGCCGTGTACTCGGTCGGGACGAACCAACGCTCGATGGTTTCCGCGTACCAGCGGCGGTGGGTCTCGATGTCGGTGACGACCATGACCTGGCGGAAGCGGGGCGGTCCGCGGAGGTTCATCCGGTCCACGACGAGGGGAGCGAGGAAATGCGTGTTGACGATCAGGTCGGGCCGGAGTCGCCGGACGTACCGCCCGTATCCCGCCGCAGCGGACCGTTCGAAGGCCAGGCGGGGTCGCTCGATCGGCTTCCTGCCCGGACAGTGCGGGCGGTTGGAGAGGTGGAAGCCCAGCCCGTAGCAGGTCGGGAACCGCGACATGCTGATCCGGAAGCCCCCCGCGTAGTAGGCCCGGAACCAGGCGGGCGTGCAGTCCATGACGTCCACGACGTGCAGGTCGAGCGGTGCGCCGGATTGCGAGAGGGAATCGGCGAGCGTCCGCGCGACGGAGTTGTGCCCTGCGCCCACGGAGGCGGTGGCGATGAGGACCTTCGGGCGCGAGGAATCGGATCGCTCTGCCATGGCGGCGTATCAGACCGCGTGACGGGTGCGATTGCAAGATCAGAGGCGGTTGGAATGACGGACCGCCAAGGGCAGTTCGCGCGCGAAATCGCTGGCATTTGCGCGCCGGCGCGTTCAAGATGCGAGGCCCTGACGGCAGCAGGATTCCCGACCCCGCATGATTGGAAGACCATGACGCGATACGCCTTCGACCCCGACCTGCAGTTGGAATACGAGGTCCGCAACGACTTTCTCCCGCCGCGCGCGTTCATCCGCCGCCTGGCGAGCGACGACGAGGCCGGCTGGCAATCCGTGCCGCCGGTTCCGCTTCTGACCGACATGCAGGGCGAGCAGGCGCCGGCGTGGGCGGCGAAGATCCGCCTGGCCTGCGACGACCGGCACCTGTATCTCCGCGCGACGGCCGACGCGCCCGATGCCGTGGTCAAGCCCGGCATTCCGCCCGAGAGCGGCGAGTTCTGGACGCAGGACCACGTCGAGCTGCGCCTCCTGCCCGACCCGGGCGACGTGCACAACCAGGCGCAGTTCATCATCGCGCCCGACGGGCGTGTCAGCGACTCGCTCGGGCTCTTCCGCCAGGGCGGGATCATCGCCGCCGGCGGACAGTGCGGTCCGGAGGGGTGGAGCGTCTCGGTGCGGATTCCCTTCGACGCGCTCGGCCTGCCGGCGCCGAAGCCCGGCGACGCCATTCGCGGCATCGTCGGACACACCCGCTGGGCGAAGGGCTATCACGAGATCGCCTGCGTCTCGCCGGTCGTGCTCGGCTATACACACGCCAACCGGATGGCCGAGCTGGTCTTCGACGACGCCGGCGCCGACGACGTCCGCCTCGATCTGGTGGACGTCGGCGTCGAGCCGCTCGAGCGCGGCTACATCGAATCGCGACTGACGCTCGTCAACCCGAGCGACGGGCCCGTCTCCGGGCGGATCGAGCTGGTCCGCGAAAAGGGCGACCGTCGTCCGGGCTGGTCCTGCAACCAGCCGGTCACGCTTGCGCCCGGACAGAACACGTTCGAGGCGCCGCTGGAACTGGACCGCCCGCAGTACAACCGATATCGGTTCTGTTTCCGGCGGGACGGGCTGTCGCGCGAGATGGCGGCCGTCACGCTCCGGGCCGCACCGCCTCGCGTTGACCCGGCGAATCTGGACCTGACCCACCCCTACGTGTTCTTCACCGAGGAGCGCCTCAAGGAGATCCGCCGCAAGCTGGACAACCCGGCCTTCGCGCCCTTCCTGGAAGGGCTGGAGCTGACGGACGCGGACTTCGAAGGGCCGGACGAGTCGGCGCTGAGCCTGGACTACGAGGCGGACGAGACGCTCATCTCCCACCGTGTCGCGGGGCGGATGGTCGCCGAGCGAGATCGCCCGGGTCCGCTCCGCCGGACGTGGGAGTATCTGCCCGCCGACGCCCGTGCGGAGGTTGAAAAGGCCGCCCGGGGCGAGGAGGCTGACGCCTCGGTTGTCGCGGCAGGCCTGAACGCCATCCTCCGCCGGGCCGACTTCTACCGGCAGGAGGACTTCGTCGACGCCGTGCTGCCCGCAAAGGCGCAGCAGATGCTCGCGGGCGACCCGGGCGCGCTGGACGCCGACGAGCTGGTCTGGCTGAACCGCCACCTGCTCGACGCGCCGTACGCCCTGCACGTACCGATCCGCAACGCGGGGCTCGTCGGACAGATCGCCGAGCGCATGGTCAAGTGGGTCATCCACCGCGACGGCCGCCTGATCGAGGCCGCGACGAAGTACGTCCGCGCTGCGTCGAAGTACCTCGTGCTGCGGTCGCACACGGATCTGCGAGAGGGCGGCATGTCCTCGTCGCTGGCGATGGCGTACGACACGGCCGCTTCGCACCTCAGCGACGCCGACCGGGAGGCGTGGCGCGAGCTGCTCGGGCGGTTCCTTCAGATTCACCTGAACACCGCCCGCGCCGGGCACTGGAACTGCACGTCGATCCCGAATGCCAACCCGGTATGCAACGGCGGCGGGGGACTCGTCGCCCTGGCGCTGCTCACCGAGCACCCCGACGCGCCGGAGAGTCTGTTCCTTGCCCGAAAGGCGATCCGCAACCACGTCGATTACTGCAACGGACCCGACGGCGGCAACACCGAGGGCCAGCAGTACTGGCAGTACGGCACGGAGAACCTCCTGCGGTTCGCGGTCGGCCTGGAGACGGCGCTCGGCACCGACGACGGGCTGATCACGAGCCCGTCGTTCCGGCGGTTCACGAACATGATCCGTGTCGGGCTGTGCAACGACGGGCGGATGCACGGCGTCAACGACACGATTCCCATGCCCATCGGCGCCGAGCTGGCGATGTTCCTGGCGGGGCGGTTCCAGGACCGCCTGGCGCTGTGGTACGCCGACCACGCCGTCCGCGAATACGAGCGAATCCGCGCGGCCGGGCTGCCGTGTCCCTACAGGCCCGGAAGCATCTACCCGTTCCTGTACCGTCCGGACGTGCCCGAATGCACGGATCAGCCGCCGCTGCCGACCGCGTTTCACCTGCCGGACATCGAGTACTCGATGGTCCGCAGCGGCGCGAACTACGACTGCGCCTTCACGGCCGGGCTGAAGGGCTCCCGCCCGCCGTACACGCACCACAACCAGCCGGACACGGGCAGCTTCTTCATCGACCTCGCCGGCGAGCGGCTGATGATCGATCCGGGGTACTATAAGTCGGCGCCCACCGACCACTGCCTGCCGCTGATCGACGGCGTCGGACCGGTCCAGCCGAACGGCTGCACCGGGCGCATCACGCAGTGCGCCCGGTTCGGCGACGTTCGTCTGCTCGTCTGCGACGCGACGGTTGCGTATGGCGGGAAGGCGAAGCGGGTGATCCGCCACCTGGCGCTGTTCGGCGACGAGGCCGTCGTGCTGCTGGACGACGTCGTTCCGGCGAGCGACGGCGCGCGCATCACCGCCCAGTACCAGGCCGGCGGGGTCACGCAGGACCGCCGTGACGGGCGGCGCATCATGGTCAAGGGACGGTCGGCCAAGCTGCGCCTCGAGCTGCTGACGCGCCCGGAGCTCTCGCTGACGCTGCATGAGGAGCGGGACCTGCACGACACGCACTGGGGCTACCATTTCGCCGAATGCCGGATGTTCCCGCTGACCGGCGAGTACGAGCCCGACGAGACCGACCCGCTGGTGACGGCCTTCGTCGACGCGTCGAAGGGGCGTCCGAAGGTCTGCCGCTGCCGGAACCGCAACGGTACACTGACCGTGACGCTCCCGTCGAAGCGGCGGGTGGTGTTCACCTACGGAAACGGACAATGGTGGCTGGATCGGGTGCGGACGGGCTCGACCCCCGCCGCGCAGGAGTGACAGAGCGATGACGACGCTGCACAAGACGGACGCGGAATTCACGGTCGAGCCGGGCGACGAATGGTGGTGGAGCGACCCCTTCGACGTCGCGCCGTTCGACTGGTACCGGCTGACCTTCGAGTCGAAGACGGCGAAGGACGCCTACTGGTTCGCGGTGTACGTGGACGCCTCCGGCGCCGACATGCCGGCCGACCATTCCGGCGGCGTGGACGCCTCGGACGACTGGACGGCCAACGAGTTCTTCACGATGGCCAAGGCGAACGCCGCGCGGGGCAAGCTGATGTTCCGCCCGACCTACGACGTGCCCGAGCACGTCCGCAGCTTGAAGCTGACGACGGCCGCGCCGGAGGATGCGGCCGAGTGGGGCGATCGCGTGTTCGCCGAGATGCCCCCGTTCGACTGGAACCCGCCCGCCGACCGGCACGCGAACATGCCCCGCACGATGGACAGGCTCGCCGCCGGCGAGACGGTCCGCATCGTCATGCTCGGCGACAGCGTGGTCAACGACATGGGCAACGCTCCGGTCGGTCCGACGATTCAACGTCACTACCCCGGCTCGACGGTGCAGGCGATCACGTCGGTGCGGAGCAACGGGAGCTGCGAGTACTACCAGGCGGCCGACAACGTGCGGAAGTGGGTCCTCAGCTACGAGCCGGACCTGGTGATGATCGGCGGCATCTCCAACCACGGCGACATCAAGGCGATCCGCAACGTCACCCGGCAGGTCCGCGCCGCCTCGCCGGCCGAGGTGATGCTCGCCACGCCCGCGCCGCCGATCGGCAATCCGACGGGCGACGGATCGGTGGACACCAAGCACACGCCGGAGGACACCAACGGGCCGGACTACGGCGAGAACCTGCGCCGGCTCGCCGAGGAGGAATCGACCGAGTTCATCGACATGACGACGCCGTGGGTCGAGTACGCCCGCACCATGGGCCCGCCGTACTCCTACCTGATGCGCGACTCGCATCACATCAACGTCCGCGGACGCCAGCTCACGACGCGGATGCTGGAGCGCTACTTCGCACCGAAAGGCTGACTCGCCCGCGCCGGTCGCCGACGGGCGGGCCGAGCTGCGCGCCGGCGCGACGCCGGAGAGCCCGCCGCGTGGTTCGACAATCGCCGTTTGAGCCCGAGAATCACAGGAACACCCATGCCAAAGAAGAACCAGCTTCCCCCGCTCAGTGACGACGACTGGCTGATGGTCTGCGACGCCTTCGACTGGAAGCGCGTGCGGCACTACGAGACGGTTTTCGCCCTTGCCAACGGATACCAGGGCCTCCGCGGCAGCCTGGAAATGAACCCCGAGCTCGGCGATCCCGGCCTCTACGCGGCCGGCGTGTTTGACGAGGTTTCCGGGCGCTCCCGCGAGATCGTCAACCTGCCGAGCTGGATCAGCCTGCGGGCGAACATGGACGGGTTCGACATGGACCTTACCCGCGGCGAAGTGCTCGAGTTCAAGCGAACCCTCGACATGCGAAAGGCGATCCTCCGCACGGAGATCGTCTATCGCGACCCGGCCGGGCGCAGCACGCGGTGGGAGTCGGCCCGGCTCGTCCACGCGAAGCGAAAGCACGCCGCGCTGCTGTGGGGGCGGCTGACCGCGCTGGACTTCTCCGGCAACGCTTCGCTCACCGGGACGATCGACGCCCACGTCGTGAAATACCTGTCTGGCTCCGGCATGAGCCATCTCGTCGACACCGAGCCGACCGCGCGCGACGACGCGGGCATCGCGATCTCCGCGCGGACGAAGGAGAGCGACGTCACCGTCGCCGTCGCGGCGGCGCTCAGCGTGTCCGTCAGGACGAAACGATCCACGACGCTCCGCGACGACAAGGTCTCCGAAACGCTGCGATTCCGTCTCGAAAAGGGCCGCCCCGTCGAGTTCCATCGCAGCGCCGGCGTGTTCACGTCGCGCGAAAGCGACGACCCGCTCGCCGACGCCTTCGCCGAGGTCGACGCGGCCGGGCCCGGACGCCGCGCCGCGCTGGTGCGCAGCCACGTCGGCGCCTGGGAGTCGTTCTGGACCGACGCCGACGTCCGCATCGACGGCGACCCGCGCGCCCGGCGGGCGATCCGCTTCAACGTCTTCCACCTCGGCTCGCTGGCGGCGCCGGAGGACGATTCGGTCAGCATCGGCGCCAAGGGGCTCCACGGTCGCGGGTACAACGGGCAGGTGTTCTGGGACACCGAGATCTACATGGTGCCGTTCTACACCTTCGTCGATCCGCCCGCGGCCAGGGCGCTGCTGGGCTACCGCTGCCGGCATCTCGACGAGGCGAGGCAGAACGCCCGCGAAGTCGGCCTGGAGGGCGCACGGTTTCCCTGGAACAGTTGCGACTACGGGCTCGAAACGTTCAAGTTCGGCTGGCAGGAGCACCTGCACGGCGACATCGCCCTGGCCGTCGATCGGTACGTCGAGGCCACGGGCGACAACACGTTCCACCGCGAGTGCGGGGTGAAGCTCATCCTCGCGGCCGCGAAGTACTGGGTCGCCCGACTCGACTACGACGACGACCGAGACCGGTACGTCATGCATAACGTCGCCGGGCCGGACGAGATCCACACCGGGATCGAGAACAACGCCTTCACGAACTACTTGGTCCGCTGGCACCTGCACCGCGCCGCCGACGCGGCCGAGGCGCTCCGGAAGTCGGGCGACTTTGCCGCGATCGCCGACGAGTTGGACATCGGCGACGACGAGCCGGCGCACTGGCGCGACGTGGCCGACCGGATTCTCATCCCGTTCGACGAGGACAAGGGCTTCCACGAGCAGCACGAGGGCTACTTCGACCTGCGCGACGAGTTGGCCGATCAGTCCATGACGCAGGCGCAGTTCGTCGGGCCGGTCCTGCACGCGATGAAGCCCACGCAGCTCACCAAGCAGGCGGACACGGTGCTGCTGTACTACCTCTTCGCCCAGGACTTCCCGCTCAAGATGCGAAAGGCGGGCCATAAGCACTACGAGCCGCGCTCGACGCACGCCTCGACGCTCTCGCGCAGCATCTACGCCGCCGTCGCGGCGCAGGTCGGGCTGATGCGCGACGCCTATCGGCTGTTCATGGAGTCGGCCGAGATCGACTTCGGCGAACGGGCGGAGAACGACTCCGGCATCCACGCCGCTTCGCTGGGCGGGACCTGGCAGGCGGTCGTGATGGGCTTCGGCGGCTTTGCCGTCCACGACGGGCGCCCGAGCTTCGACCCGCAGCTGCCCGGCGCCTGGGATCGCCTGGAATACTCGATCAAGTGGCGCAAGCGGACGATCGAAGTCTCCGCCACGCGCGACGAGATCTCGCTGCGGTGCCGCGGCGGGAAGATCAAGGCGCTGGTCGCCGGCGAGGAGCGCACCCTCGGGCCGCGCAAGACGACGGTGAAGCTCTAGGGTTTGCCGGTCTTGCGCGATCCGCGGCCGCTGTCCAGGCCTGACGGCCGGGCTGTTCCCGACCGCGCCGCCGGCTGTTCAGTCCAAAGGACGGGACGCTCCGGTCCTCCCGGCCGCTGTCCAGGCGTGACGGCCGGGCTGTTCCGGTCCTGCCGCCGCTGTTCAGGCCTGAAGGTCGGGATGTTTCGGTCCTGCCGCCGCTGTTCAGGCCTGAAAGGCCGAGATGTTTCAGCCCAGGGCAAGGCCGAAGGCCGCAGCCCTGGGTATTCGGAAGGCGACGAGAGAGCCCTGTAAGGGCGATATGCGCAGGCGCCCTCTGGAAAGTCATTCCCTGCATTCGAAAGGTCCACGATGTCGCAGTTGAAGGTGATCAACGCCCACGTCGGATACCGTCCCGGCCACGGGAAGAAGCGCATCTACTGTCCCGACGTGCCGGAGGCGCAGAACCTCTTCCGCTCGCGCCTGTTCATGGTGTACGAGCAGAACCGCTTCTCCAAGGAGCCGCTGAACTCCCCGCATCAGCCGGAATACGTCCATCGCGCCGAGATGCGGCGCCACCGGGGCGACTTCGGCGACTGGCTGGTGGGGGACTTTTCGTGCATCGAGGAGCCCGGCGTCTACCAGGCGTTCATCGGGCACGAGCCGGGCGTGACCTTCGCCGTCCGCCGCGACGTCTGGCGGCGCGTGCTGCCGGAGTGCCTTCGATACTTCCAGGTGCAGTCGTGCGGGCGGGACGTGCCCGGCTGGCACCCGGCCTGCCACCTCGACGACGGGTACATCCCCGAGGAGGACAGATACATCGAGGCGCCGGGCGGCTGGCACGACGCGGGCGACTTCCGCAAGTGGGTCACCTCCACCGCCCTGAACGCGATCGCGCTGCTGATCGCCCACCGCATCTGGTCCGGGCGCGAGGAGCAGCTCGGGCTGGCGCCGGACGTCTTCCTCGACGAGGCGATGCAGGGCGTGCGTTTCTTCCTCGGCATGCAGGACCCGCAGACCGGGAAGGTCTACCATAACATCGGCGGCGGGCGCGACAGCTTCCACGACAATCTCGACAACCGCTACACCGACAACGTTCCCGCCAGCGGCGACGAGCGGCGCGTCTGCGCCCACAAAGCCGCCACCCCGCCCAAGTGCACGACGCTGTTCGCCCTGTACGCCGACGCCCTCGCCGACCGCGACGAGGAGCTCTCCGCCCGCTGCCTCCAGGCCGCGCTCAAATCGGCCGAATACGACGTCGCCCATGACACCGGCACGGCGGAGCTGCTGCAGTGGCGGGCTTGGGGGTTCCTCGATATCTGGCGACGGACGGCGGACCCGCAGCATCGCACCGCCGCCGTCGAGGCCATGGCCCGACTGCTGGACCTTCAGGTGACCGAGTTCATCGGCGGGCAGAGCGAGACGCGCGGCTTCTTCCGCGCCGGCGGCGAGACCGGCGGCTTCCACCACAAGCACATCGGCGCCGACTACCCGATCTGGGTGCTCGGCGAGTTCCTCGACGCCTGGCCGGAGGAGCCCGACGCCGGACGCTGGCGCGACGCCGTGGCGATGTGGGTGGACGATTACGTCCGCGTCTTCGTCGATCGCAACCCGTTCGGACTCCTGCCGTACTCGTTCTACGACGCGCCCCAGCCGCAGCACCCGCACTGCCTGTACCGGCGCCTCGGCGACGGGCTGTACTTCCGCTACTGGACGGCCGACAACCCGTTCGGCAACAACGCCCGCAGCGCGCTGTCGGCGGCGGCCCTGGCGGCCGCGGCGAGGGTGCTTGATCGCCCCGAGCTGCTCGACGACGCCTACCGCCTGATCGAGTGGACCGTCGGGGCGAATCCGTTCCGGATGTCCACGATCAACGGCGTGGGCGTGCTCCAGCCGTGCGCGCTGAGCTTCCAGATGGGCAACATCCCCGGCGGCGTGACGATGGGCATCAGCGGCGGCGACGACGATCGACCGGTCTACAACAACCCCTGGCTGTGCTGGGACGAGTACTACGGGTACCAGACGTCCCAGTTCACCTGGGCGCTGCTCGCGCTGGAAGACATGGAGCGCTGAGGCGGAGGTTCGCATCGACGTCCTTTTCGGCCTTCACGGACGACGTCGCCTTCCGGCGCGGCCGTCCCGGCGGTCTGCTGAGTTCTTGGCAGATTCCATGGCGCTCGCCGGTCGCCTCGCGGGTTCCGCGGGGATGGCCGCGAACCCAATGGTTCCGACCGGCCACGCTCGAAAAACAGTTGTGTTCCACCCGAACATGGCGGATACTCTGGCTCTTGCCGCATCGCGCGACGCGCGGGCGGCGGGGTCAGGCCCTGAGGTATCGGACAGAGGAGTTGAGGAATGGCACGCGTCGTTCAGCGCCGAAGCAATCCCCCCTACCTTCTGATCATCTTCGTCTTTCTGTTCCTGGTCGCCACCGTGCTGGCCGTGCTTCAGTATCTCGAGGCGGACAAGGCGCGCCAGCAGCTCGCGACGAAGACCGAGCTGCTCGACAAGTTCGCCACGCCCGAGGTCCGCGAGCGGGCGGCGATTCAGGACCGCCTCGACCGCGTCGGTCGCGGCGACCAGCCCGACACGCTGGTCAGCCAGTACGAGGAGGAGATCAACCAGCTCATCCAGTTGATCACCGGCAAGCCGACCGACACGCTCGCCACGGCCCAGGCAGAGGCCGAGAAGGCATACGAGGAGGTCGGCACGCGTCCAGGGCTGGCCAACGCGGTCATCAGCGCCTACGAGCGGATCGAGGAGCTCAAGACCTCGGTGGCGGAGTGGCAGAAGAAGTACGACACCGCGCAGGACGAGATCGCCCAGGCGACGCAGAGGGTCGAGGAGATCGACACCCAGTTTGCGGGCAAGCAGGAGCAGCTCAACCAGCGCGTCGCGGAGCTCACTGAGCGCATGGAGCAGATGGAGCAGCAGTACAAGGCGGACATGCAGGCCGCCCGCGAGGACTGGGCCAGCCAGCAGAATGAATACGAGAAGCGCATCGCCGAGTTGGTCCGCGAGATTCAACAGCTCGAGCTGGAGGTCGAGAAGCTCCAGGCCAAGAACGCCGAACTCGTCCGCCAGCTCCGCGGCGAGGGAGACCAGGACAAGCTGGACGTCGCCGAGATGCTCCGATCGCCGGACGGTGAGATTCTCCGCGTGCTCGCCCAAGACGAGGTGGTGTACATCAATCTCGGCGCGAAGGACCAGATCACGCCGGGGATCACCTTCGCCGTCTACCCCCCGTCAGGCATCACCGAGGACGGCGAGGGCAAGGGCGCCATCCGCGTCAACAACGTCGGCGAGAACACGAGCGAGTGCATCATCATCGAGTCGGACCGGGACGCCCCGATCGTCCCCGGCGACCTGATCGCCAACGTCGCCTACGATGCGATCCGAACCTACACGTTCGTCGTGGACGGGCAGTTCGACCTCTACGGGACCGGACGCGCAAGCCGCCAGGGCGCGCAGGAGGTCCGCCAGCTCATCCGCCGCTACGGCGCCGACGTGGCCGACGAGCTGGGCGTGAACGTCGACTTCGTCGTCCTCGGCGAGGAGCCACCCCGCCCGGTCAAGCCGCCCGAGACGGCGGCCCCGTCCGCGTGGAAGATCTACCAGGACCAGCTCGCCCGCTATCAGGCGTACCGGAACGTCAAGCAGCAGGCCCAGCAGATGGAGATCCCTGTGCTCAACACCAACCGGTTCCTCGCTTACATGGGCTATAGCCCGACCAAGGCGGTCATCCGGTAGCGCGGGGGGTCGTCAAGACGGTTTCCAGCGGGCGGCCCGGCGGTCGCCCGCTGATTTTGCGCCGTCACGACGCCGTGGCAGGCTCGCATTGCGGAGACGCCGATGGACCGAACGTTGATCCGGGACACTCTCACGAACGTCGAACCTGGCCGGGTAATCGAGGTCGGCGGATGGGTCCGCACCGTCCGCGTGTCGAAGGGCGGGTTCGCGTTCATCCAGCTCAACGACGGCTCCTGCCTGGCGAACCTGCAGATTGTCGCCGACGGCGATCTGCCGAACTACGACGAGGAAATCGTCCACCTGACGGCCGGGTGCAGCGTCCGGGCGGCGGGCACGCTCGTCGAGTCGCAGGGGCGCCGCCAGACCGTCGAGCTGCAGGCGAGCGAGGTGCGCGTGCTCGGGCGCTCCGACGCCGAGACCTATCCCATCCAACCCAAGCGCCACAGCTTCGAGTTCCTCCGCACACAGGCGCACCTGCGGGCCCGGACCAACACGTTCGGCGCGGTCATGCGGGTCCGCGGCGCGGTCTGCGCGGCGATCCACGAGTTCTTCCGGTCCCGCGGGTTCGCGTACGTCCAGACGCCGATCATCACCGCCAGCGACTGCGAGGGCGCGGGCGAGCTGTTCCGCGTCACCACCCTCCCGCCGGGCGACGCCCCGCGCGACGCCGCCGGCGCGGTGGACCCCGCGCAGGACTTCTTCGCCCGCCCGACCTACCTGACCGTCTCCGGGCAGCTCGAGGCCGAGGCGCTCGCCTGCGCGCTGGGCAAGGTCTACACCTTCGCCCCGACCTTCCGCGCGGAGAACTCCAACACGCCCCGTCACCTCGCCGAGTTCTGGATGGTCGAGCCGGAGATGGCCTTCGCCGAGCTCGCCGACGACGCCGACCTCGCCGAGCAGTTCCTGCGGTTCCTCGCCTCGGCCGTGCTGGAGCGGTGTGAGGAGGACCTGGCCTTCTTCAACGAGCGGATCGATGACACGCTGCTCGACGCCCTCGATCGCACCGCCAACCAGCCGTTCGAGCGGATAACCTACACCGAGGCGATCGACCTGCTCGAAGCGGCCGGGCGCGACTGGGAGTACCCCGTTGCGTGGGGCGCGGACCTTCAGACCGAGCACGAGCGCTACCTGACCGAGGAGACGTTCGGGCGGGCGGTGATCGTCACCGACTACCCCGCCAACATCAAGCCGTTCTACACGCACGTCAACGACGACGGGCGGACGGTGGCGGCGATGGACGTGCTGGCGCCGCGGATCGGCGAGCTGATCGGCGGCTCGCAGCGCGAGGCCCGACCGGACGTGCTCACCGAACGCATGCGGGCGTGCGGAATGGACCCGGACCAGTACTGGTGGTACCTGGACCTGCGCCGCTACGGGACGGTCCCGCACGCGGGCTTCGGGCTGGGGCTCGAACGAACGATCCAGTTCGTCACCGGTATGGCGAACATCCGCGACGTGATCCCTTTCCCCCGCACGCCCCGGTCAGCGGAGTTCTGAGCGGGCGGACGGGAATGAAGCGCGGCGTCCTTCCGAGGCCGCC